>NZ_AUCT01000027.1 GCF_000429905.1 Desulfatibacillum aliphaticivorans DSM 15576
GGAGTTTTTGCGCGCAGACTCATGCTGGAAATGGAAAGCCTTTGGCTTTGCCTGTCCGAGCCGGGCGTTGACCCTACCAACAACCGGGCGGAAAGGGCCTTGCGTTACGGGGTGATCTGGCGCAAACGGAGCCTGGGAACCCAAAGCGAAAAAGGCGACCGCTGGGTGGAACGCATCCTCAGCCTCAAACATACCTTAAGAATGCACGGCCTTCCTGTGTATCCCAGACTCGTCCAAATTATCTCCGACTTCCTGAAAAACCAACCCACAGACCTTGCATGGATCAGTAACCCGGGCTAACTACCCCCTGAAGGCTTACAGACGATGTTTGCCTTCCAACTTTTTCCATAACATCAAAGGCGAATAGTACTCATGTATGTTATCGATTGTGGTATTTAAAACTTTTTTAGCCTCTATAACAAAGACACCAATTTCACCGAAATACATCCCTTTAATCCGCTCTTTATATTTATGCTGTGCTCCTGGAGTATCAATAATTGTTAAGTTACTATATATTTTATTGCTATTATTTTGATTTTCTATCCCATATGAATGAATAAAACGACTTGTTCCTAATTTGCTTGATGTGTCACGTAATTCTCTTTCCTTTTTTGCTGTATCTACAATACTGCTGAGGGCTTTATCATCAGTAAACCACTTTTCATCTTTGATTGAATCGACATGCTTATTAAAATTAAAGGAAGAGTCGAGTCTAACTCGAAGATACCCTGCAAGTGTACTTTTTCCTGCATGAGCGGGGCCAAATATTACGAGATTGTTTGACATAGTGGCCTCTCTATTTACTCAATTGAGTGTTTCTATTGTTCTTATAAGAGCCAAAGGAGGAGTAATATAGGCATATTCCTCAGCATGAGATAATGCAAGATGATATCTATTTTTGTTCATACTAATGTCTTTTGCAATCTCCTTTTTATCCATGTTTTCAGAAGATAAGGACAGTTGACACTTTATAACCCCATTTTTTTTATCGGTTATCTCAATGTTCACTAAAGGATACTTCTCAATAATAAAACAACCTGTGTCATCACAGTGTATATTCAAAATCGATACATCCACATCATCTGGAAATCCACTCCCATAAATACAAAAATTTCCATTAGTAGCAGGCACAATCCCATAAATTTCAAAACTTTTATGCGAAGAAACTTGTAATTGATTAACAATAGAAACTTTACAATCATTTGGGATGTCGCTTGTAATGACACAAAAGGAATTTATAGTGACACGATCACCAACCGAAATCGGACCCAATAGCCTAGCAAAAGAAGCAATACTTACATCCTTTCCAATTTTTGGGTGACGCCTACCTGACTCGTTATCAGCAATCCCAGTTGCTCCTAATACTATACCATTGAGAAAATAGCAGTTTTCCCCAATTTCACAAGTTTCTCCTATTACAGTACCTATGCCATGATCAATAATAAATCCTTTGCCTATTTGAGCTGAAGGGTTAATGTCTATTTGGGTAGCAACTTTTGACTCTTCTTGAATTTTATTTGCATATTTTAACCTAAGTTGTTTTCCAATTAACTCGCTATTAATAAGATTATTTGCTAAACGGTAATTCATAACAGCCTCGAATGATTTGTACGTATCAAGAACAAATACAGAATCCCCTTTTGCAGCAGGATCTCTTCTGGTTAGCGCCTCAAGGTCCGACATAACAAAATCAATTGTTGATGATAGGATAATAGAAGTATCATTATCTGTAAGCCCAATTGTGGGACGATATGTCTTTGGAAGATGTTGATCCAGCAAATCCCCTATCCGTTGGTAGACCTTGCCCACCAAATCGAAATCAACTTCTTGTTCCATATTTTTAGCAAACCTCCAGCTATGGGTCAACTAGGCTTATAGTAGGACTTCGCCTAAAAATCCAAATATGAGAAATAATTCCTTCCCGTATCTGGGGCCAATGTTACAATTACTGATTCGGATTCCACCTTTTGCGAGATTTCAACAGCAGCAAGTATATTGGCAGCAGAAGAAATTCCTACACAAAGGCCTTTGTACTTGAGTAAGTACTTCAAGTAGTTGATAGACTTATGTGATTCAACACTGTGCAATCCATCAATGATTTCTAAGTCTAAAATTTTTGGAACCAAACCAACTGATATGCCTTCGATGCAATGATTTACTGTAGTTCCGGTTAGAATGTTGCATCCTAAAGGTTGAACTCCAACAACCTTAGCAGAACTCCACCTTTCCTTTATTCGTTTACCTATACCAGAAATTGACCCACCACTCCCTACACCTGTTAAAAAGTAATCGATTTTTGGCAAATTATCAGCTATTTCTTTTCCGGTATTTAGATAATGCGCTAACATGTTTGATTCATTCTCAAATTGGTTGAGGTATATCCAGCTTGGATTCTTTTTTACTAACTCCTTCGTTTTTAAAATATGTGAGTTGCTACCTTTAGTGCTGTCCGAAAGAAATACATTTGCTCCTAATATCCTCAGTAATTTTATCTTTTCTGAACTGAAATTGTCGGGAATTACTAAAACTATTCTATATCCTTTCATTCCCCCTATTAAAGCCAATCCTGCCCCAGTATTCCCGCCTGTAGGTTCAATTAGCGTTACCTCGGTCCGTTTATCAATTATGCCATTCAGTTCAGCATCCTCAATCATTTGATAAGCTACTCTTGTTTTCATGTTACCAAGAACATTTTGATTTTCCAGCTTGATAAATATACGACATTCATTGCCAATACTCGGATCAATAAATTCCAATAAGGGCGTTCGTGATAAAATTTTTTTAAAGCTATTAATGTATGGATTATTTTCTATATCAGTCATTAAGAGCTTCCTCTTCAGAAATCGAAATATACAATCTATCAATACTCTTCCCTTGGCTTCTACGTCTTAATTGAACGGGGCCGATTTCATCGGTATTCTTCACATGGAGTCCCCCGCAAGGTATTGAAATATCATGACATTTCCAGTAAATAGCTTCTGGTTCATCGTGGAGAGGTTGAGCCCATATATCATATTTCTTTTTAATAAAAGAATTGGACAATGATTCTATCTCAGCAACATGATCACTTGTAATTTTGCACTTAAAATCGAACCTTGCAGATTTTTGATCAATTTTACATCCTTTAACATGAGGGTTCTGTAGTATATCCATTGCATAGAAGTATGCAACATGTGCAGCCGAATGATATCTCATTATCCTGTATCTTTTTTCCCAATCAATTCGAATTTTGACTTTGGAGCCTGGCTCAAGTTCACATTCATTTGGGAAATTCTCACAAATATGAAGAACATCCGAGTTAATTTGGATGACTGGAAAATCTGGGTGGAATAGCGACTTTGTGGAGGCGGTAATTTTTTTTTGTGTATCACAAACTTTAATGTTTGAAATTGTACCAGAATCCCCAATTTGGCCCCCGCCTTCAGGATAAAATATAGTGCGGTCTAGAACTATTCCATTGTTGTCTATTGAAATAATATTGGCTTCTATCTCCCTCAGATATGGATCATCATAGTACGTTTTTTCTGTCATAATAATATCCTCCTCCCAAAATTTTATCATTTGTTTGTACAGTTACCTTAAAATATATAATTTTGCAAGTATGAATATGTCTGTTTTTAAACCGATGCAAAGAAAATAAAAAATGTTTGCTTTTAAAATATCATCAATTTTTCGTTTTGGTACACCATATTGGTTTTTTCCCTCCGAGTAATCTCCGTTATGAATGTCGCGGCTCAGGCCCTGGTGAAGGACGAATACTCCAAGGTCGGGCTGCTGGGCACGGCTTTCACCATGGAGCAGGATTTTTATAGGGGGCGTCTATCCCGGGATTTCGGGCTGGAGGTGGTCATTCCCAACAAGGAGGATCGGGAACTGGTGAATGACGTCATTTTTCAGGAGCTTTGCCTGGGCCAGGTATTGAGTCAGTCCCGCGAGGAATACGCCAGGATCGCGGCGGACATGGCCGCCCAGGGCGCCCAGGCCATCATCCTGGGATGTACGGAAATCGGCATGCTTCTGGATCAAAAGGACGCTCCGGTTCCCCTGTACGACACCACCGTCATCCACGCCGCCCAGGCCGTTTCTTATGCCCTGAAAGGGTAATATCTCAACTTTGGGGGTATTATTTTTCTTGAAAATAGGAAGCCCTATAAAGAAGAAAACCTTAAGAGCCTTCCATTTCCAGAAAGCCTTTCAGGGCGGCGTCCCTGGCCGGGTGGGGCTGAAAAACAATTCCGTAGTGGTTGACGCCTTCCACTTCAAACATCGCGGCGTCGGGTATCTGCCGGGTCATCCTATCCGCCACGTCTTCCGGCAGCAGCAAGTCCTTGTCGCTCAGCAGCCCTTCCGTGGCCCGTAGAATCAACACCGGGCACTGCACCTTGCCGTAATAGTCGGCGCATTGCAGCAATCGCACATTGGCGGCTTCCTCGGCGATATGGGCTGCATCGATATTGGTGCGTACGCCTCCATCCGCCGCTTCCAGTTCGTGACGGCAGTAGGTTTCGATGGCTTCGCTCCATGGGTGCAGGTAGGGAGCGGCTTTCATCTTCTCCATGTAAGCCTCTTCCGAGTCGAAAATCTGCCCCAGGCGATCCAGAGCCGGCTTGATCCCCTTGAAAACCTCCTCGAATTGCTCGGGGGAAAGGTCTCCGCCGCCGTCCACCAGCACCAGGCGATCGGTGTACTCAGGATATTCGGCGGCAAAGGCCAGGCCGATAAAGGCCCCCAGGGAATGTCCCATGATGACGGCTTTCTCAAAGCCCAGGTCGTCCAAAAGGCATTTGATATCCTTCGTGTGATAGTCCATGGAGTAACCATGGTCGGGCTTGTCCGAGTATCCCCTGCCTCGCAAATCCATGGCCATGACCTGACGCGCGGGCGCCAGCAGGCCGGCGAAAACATCCCAGCAACGGCAATTGGCCGTTATCCCGTGGATGCAAAGGATCGGCTTGCCGCCGCCCTCCCAAACCGCCAGATTGATATTGACTCCGTCCCCTTTCACCTTTTTCATGACCGGCTCAGGCATGGTCGTCACCCCCTAAATTTTGATGTTTCGTTAGATGTTCCTTTACTCAAGAACTGAAAAACGCCTCCCCCCTGGCACGGGCGATGAACTCTCTCGCCGATCCGACAACGCCTTTGGGGAAGAAGATAACCACCAATATAAATAAAATGCCGAAAAGCAGCAACCAACGCTCCAATATGGTATGCAACAATGAGGCGTTAGGAAAAAGGTCAATCGCTATCTTTTGCAGATCCGGCAGAAAGGTCTGGGTGATCAGCAGAAAAGCGGCTCCTACAATGCCGCCGTACAATGTTCCCATCCCTCCGATAATCACCATTAGAAGGACATTGAGCATGATGGCCATGACCTCGAGGGTCGACTCCGGGTTCACATACCCAACCCACATGGCGTATAACCCGCCTGTCATGGCGGCCACGGTGCAGCCGAGCACGATGGACAGGGTCTGGAAATAAAAGGTTTTGTATCCAAGGGCTTCGGCTCTATCGGTATTATCCCGAATGGCCTGCAACACCCTGCCCAGAGGCGAGTGGGTGAATCGCAGCATGAGTGCAAACAGCCCCAGGCACGCCAGCAGGATGAAGTAATAGGTTATCACGCGGCCGCTGATATCCAGCCCCAGAAAACTCCCCGGATTGAACGCCGCCGAGAAGATCCCCGGCAGGCTGATGCTGATTCCGTCTTCTCCGCCGGTGAAATGGCTGAGTTTATTGGCCAGAACGATGGTCAACTCCGCCAGGGCCAGGGTGATCATGGCGAAAAAGATCGCTTTAACCCGCAAAGAGATCAGGCTGACGATCAATGCCAGGACGCAAGCGACCGCTACAGCCAGCAGCAACCCCAAAAACAGGTGGAAATACGTGGGATCGCCGTATTTGCCGTTCAAGAAAGCCACGCAATAAGCCCCGATCCCGAAAAACATGCCATGCCCGAACGAGAGGATCCCCGTGTACCCCAGCATAATGTCAAAGCTGGCAACCAGGGACGCAAAGATGATGATTTTCAGCGCCAGATCCAGGGTCTTATAGGACGGGGACAGAAAGGGGATCAGCGCAAACATGGCCAAAACAAGGCAGGGCAATACAATCCCAATGCTGTAATACCTTTTTTTGCGCTGTTCGCGCCGGAGCATACTGACCGGCGTTTGCTCTGTTGCTGCTATGTCTGCCATGGTTTACTTCCCCGCGGTGAAGAGGCCTTTCGGCCTGATGAGTAGAATGATGATCATGATGATGATATTGACGCCGGCCGCCGCCCAGGGAACCAGATACGCCACGTAATTATAAGACAGCCCCACGATCAGGGCCCCGACAAGGGAGCCTGTGACGCTGCCCAGCCCGCCGATGATCACCACAATAAAGGCGAAAAGAAGATAGGTCGATCCCATGTCCGGATACACCTGCAGGCTGAATATGGACATGGCCAGCCCGCCCAGGGCCGCCAAGCCTGCACCCACGGCGAAGACGCCTGTAAAAAGCAGAAAGATGTTGTGCCCCATGGCTTGCACCATGTCGCGGTTTTCAACCCCAGCCCGCACGATCAACCCCAGCTTGGTCTTCTTTAAAACAAGCTGAACGACGCCGAAAACCAAAGCCCCTATCAGGATGCAGATGATCCGGTACCGGTCGATGATGACGTCAAAGACGTCCCAGTTGCCTTGAAAGGTGAGGGGCACCGCCATGACGTCGTCATTGGGGCCCCAAATCACGCGGATCATTTCCACCAGCACGATGGTGGCGCCGAAGGTGATCAGAATCTGAAACAGATGATTGCCATAGACTCTTCTCACCAGCACGCGCTCCAGCACCATCCCCAACACCGCGACCACCGCCATGGCGCACACGATAGCCGCTGCAAAGGCCCCGAAATTCAGCAGCACCGAATCGGCTTGGACCCATCGTTCCAGGAACTTGAACGTGCTGAAGCCCACATAGGCGCCCCAGGCGAACAAGGCGCCGTGGGCGA
Source organism: Desulfatibacillum aliphaticivorans DSM 15576 (assembly GCF_000429905.1). NCBI lineage: Bacteria > Pseudomonadati > Thermodesulfobacteriota > Desulfobacteria > Desulfobacterales > Desulfatibacillaceae > Desulfatibacillum > Desulfatibacillum aliphaticivorans. The sequence continues at coordinate 6,992 of NZ_AUCT01000027.1, forward strand.
AGTTCAGCACATCCATTAATCCCAGAATAATGCTGACTCCCGACGCCACCAAAAACAGCAGCATGCCCATGGCCAATCCGGCGATGGTCAGGGTCAGGTAGATTTTTGGGGGGATGCCGAAAAGGGGCAGCAGAAACAGAACGGCGACCCCGGCAATGACGAGTTCCCTGTCCCAGCGTTTAAGTATTGTCTCTGTCATTGGCATTCCTTCAATATGGTCAGCTTTCGGATTTGGATATTCCCAGGTAGCGGCTTTTCAATTCCTCATCCTCCACCAGGGCTTCCATCCGGCCGCTGTGCACGATGCGCCCGTCATCCAAAATGTGAAAATAATCGCCCACGGCGCTGGCCATGTAGAAATTCTGTTCCACGAGAACAACGACGCACTCTTCCTTTATCAGGTTGATTGCCTCGATCAGGGCCTCAATGATGATGGGCGCCAACCCCTTGGAGGGCTCGTCGATGAGCAGCAGCGAAATATCGTTTACAATGGCCCTGCCAATGGCCAGCATCTGTTTTTGTCCGCCGCTCAGGTTTCCGGCCGGCGAATGCCAGAACTTGCCCAATGCGCCGAATAAATCCAGGATTCTGGCCAGCCTTCCGGCGGTGGCCTCATCCTCCTTGAGCTTGGCCACTTTGAAATTCTCCTCCACTGTCAGATCGGCGAAGATTCCCATGTCCTCCGGGACGTACCCGATTCCCATGCGGGCGATCTCGTAGGGCCGCTTGCCTTGTATGCTCATGCCATTGTAGACAATGGTCCCCTCTGACGGCGGAAGCAGCCCCATCAAGGTTTTCAGGGTGGTGCTCTTGCCGGCGCCGTTGCGGCCGATGAGCACGGTGACGGCGTCGGCCTGGGCTTCGAAGGAAAGACCCTGAAGGATATGGTGGTGGCCGATATAGGTCTGCAGATTGTCTGCTTTCAACACGACCTCATTCATGTTTCGCCCCCCCTCCCAAATACGCCTCCTGGACCTCTTTGCTGCGATAGATGGTTTCCGGATCGCTGTCGGCGATGAGGCGGCCGTCCTGCAGAACGGCGATGGAATCCGATAGATTCATGATCATATCCATCTTGTGCTCCACCAATAAAATGGTTTTATCGCCGACGGATTTGATGCGCTCCAGAATCTCCAAAATGGCGGGCACTTCCTCCTGGGACATGCCCGCCGTGGGTTCATCCAGAAAAAGAATCTCCGGTTTCAATGCCATCAAAATGGCCATTTCCAGTTTGCGCTGCTCGCCATGCGTCAGTAAATTCGCCGGATACAACCATTTTTCATCCAAAAGCACTTCCTTGAGAATCTGGTATGCTTCATCCTCACAGGCCGAAAAATGGAGATAGTGACGCCAGAAATTCAACCCGTACCCCTTTCGGGCCTGGATGGCCAAACGGACATTTTCCAGGACCGTCAACAAGGGAAAGATGTTGGTGAGTTGAAAAGAACGCCCCAATCCCAGCCGGCACCGCATGGGAGCGCCCAGATGAGTGATGTCCTTTCCCTTTAGAAACACCTTTCCGCCGGTGGGCTTGTACTGACCGCTCAACAAATTGAAGAAGGTCGTTTTGCCCGCTCCGTTGGGGCCGATAATCGATTTTAACGTAAACGGCTTAACCTCCAGGCTTACCTGGTCCACGGCCGCATGGCCTCCGAAACGGATGGTAAGATCCTCCGTGGCGATTATCGCATCGGTACTCGTCGCATTCATGGCATTCGCTCCGGCGGTCCGCTGGAATCAGCCCGTCTCCATCCGGAGACGGGCGAATTGGGTCGCTTGGGCCTCAAATTACCTTTGGTTTACAATGGGCGGAGCAGTTTCCTCCATGGTCAGCTCCCTGGTGAGCACCGGGATGGCCCATTCCACATCGGGGTCCACTTTCAGCTTAAAAGCGAACATGGTTTGCAGCGCCTGATGATCCTCCTTGCGGAATTTCATCATCCCTTTGGGCGTCATGAATTCCATGCCCTCCATGGCGGCAATGAGTTTTTCCGTGTCCGTACTCCCGGCGGCCGTGATGGCTTTCACCACGGCGCCGGCGGCTGCAAAACCGCCGCAGGTAAAGAAATCCGGGGGCTCATTAAAACGTTTGAAATGCTCTTCCACCAGCCAGTCATTCACCGGATTTGAAGGATTTTCGTAGTAGTAATAAGTGGCGCCCTGCATGCCGTCCAGCGGCTTCATCATCTTGAGAGCCGCAAGGACGTTTCCGCCGCTGGTGATTTCGATCCCGTATTTATCCAGTCCGGCGGAGATCAATTGGGGAATGGGGCCGCCTTTTCCGGCCCAGATCACCCAGATGTATTTGGGTCCCGGCAGGTCTTTCATGGCCTCGATGATTCTTTGGATGGGCGCGACAAAATCCGTTCCCTTGGGATCGCAATATTCCTCGTGCACGATTTTGGCGCCCAGCTTTTCGGCGGCCTCTTTGTAGGCTGCGATGCCGTCCCGGCCAAAGGCGTAATCCTGGCCGATGCAGGCGATGCTCACCCCGGGCTTGGCCACGGCCGCCGCATTGGAAATGGCGTCCTGGCTGGAATTTCTCCCGGTTCTAAAAACATACCGGTTCCAGTCCTTGCCGGTAATCGAATCCGCCACCGCAGGCTCCACAATCAATATTTTCTTAAAATCCCGGGCCACGGGCAGCACCGCCAAGGCCACGCCGCTGCTGGTGGGTCCGATAGCCAGATCAACCTTGTCATCGCTGTAAAGTTTGGTGAGCAGCATCTTGGCCCTGGCCGCCTGGAGCTGAGTGTCTTCGATGACCAGAGTCACATCTCTGCCGTTAATCTGATTGGTTCCCTTGGTGAAATACTCCAACCCCATTTTAAAGCCGGTGACCTCGGCCTTGCCATAGATCTCCAAAGGTCCGCTGAGCCCCTGTATGATGCCGATCTTGATGGGTTCCGCTCCCAGCGCCGTGGAAGCCGTCATGGCTATCGACGCCCCTATGACCAGTAAAAATATGATCCCCGCTCTTGCTTTCATCGGATACCTCCCTTGTGGGTTGATTAAAGAGAATCCAAACAACCTGTCGTGGTAAGCGGCCCTAATTCCGGCCGCCTGTCGCCGCATCGCCCAAGGCGGCGCCTGGAGCCGGCAGGCGTTTGCCGTAACGAAGAAATTCTTCATAAGCGGCCGTTATTTGGATATGTAGCAAATATGATACATCAGTAGGTGAGGACCATGCCGCCGTCAAACAGCATATCCCCTCCCACGAGATATTTGGCGAACCGCGAAAAGCCGAAAAGCATCAGATTGGCAACCTCAATGGGCGACATCATTTCCTTGATCCGGGACGTCCCCATCATGACATCGCGAACAACCTCTTCAGGCGTGATGCCGCGCTGCGTCGCCTGGGCGTTGATCTGGTTCAGCGCCAGGGGGGTTTTGACAAAACCCGTGCTGAGCGTAAAGGAACGGACCCGGCCTTCGCCTTCGGCCGAAATGGACTGGCTCAGGGCGCGCAATCCGAATTTGGTGATGTTGTAGACCGGCTTGTTCTTGGTGCAGATATGAGCATGCACCGAGGCCATATTGGCGATGACGCCGCATCCGTCATTGCTTTTTTTCATGTGGGGGATGGCGAGCTTGGAAAGATAAAAAGGCGCCCTAAGCATCAGGGATTGCATCTGATCGTATTTATCCATGGGGAAGTTTTCGACGGAGTCGATATGCTGAATTCCCGCGATGTTGGCCAGATACTTGATGGCGCCCAGCTTAGCCGCTTCCGTCACGGCCTTGTCCATGTCCGCGTCCCTGGACAAATCGCACGGCAAAAAAACCATTTGCCCGCCCATGTCCCGGGCCAGCTTTTGCGTCTTGCGGCCTTCTTCCTCATTGATGTCCAGGCCGATGGTCATCAGTTGGTTCGCCGCGGCGGCAATGGCCGTGGCCCGGCCGATGCCGGTGCCGGCGCCGGTGACGATGCAGACATTGGAACTGTTGAATTGCGGGTCTGACAGGATTAGAATATCCTCACTCCCGATGGTCGGTTCCTTGGCGTCTTCCGGTTTGATGGTTTCTTCCATGGACATCCTCCTGCGGAAAAGAGTGTGCGGAAAGTTGTGCAAATCAAGTAGAGCAAGTACCGTGCCACCTGATATTGCCCCCGGGATAACCTGAGATGATTGCGGGCGTAAAAAGCATAAGTATCTGAAATAATAGCTTCGTCATAAAATTTTCCAGTCGCGCGAAGATCTTTATGAAAATACGGGCCTGGACAGCAGGCCCTGAAAAGTGTATCCTCTGATATACATGTCCCCGAATTGCTACACTTAAACGGTCCATTATCCGGCAAGACTTCAAATAAATATCTCCATAATTCACGAAACCCCTATGTTCTCAAGGAGGCGGCCGTGGACGACAAAGACCTCAGAATAGAAGCGCTGGAAAAGGATCTGGAGATGCACCGGGCCATATTCGACAGCATCTTCAACGGCGCCCTGGTCACCGATGAAAAGGGAATCATCACGCATTTCAACAAGCCCTACGGCGACTTTCTGGGCGTAGACCCGGAATCGCAAATCGGACGGCACTGCACCGAATCGGTGGTCAACAGCCGCATGCACATTGTGGCCCGCACCGGCAAGCCCGAAATCAACCAGTCCCACAACATCATCGGCAAGAAAATGGTGGTCCAGCGCATCCCCATCAAACGCGGCGGCCGGGTCATCGCCGTATTCGGGCAGGTCCTGTTTAAGGACGTCAAGGACTTGTCCAGGCTCGCGTCCGAACTCAAGGTCTTGGAATCCAAGGTCAAACTCTATGAGGCGGAACTCCTCAACCTGAGATCCACCCGCTACACCCTGGACAGCATCATCGGAGTCAGCGGTCCCATCAAGGAGTTGAAGGAGGAAGCCCTCCGGGCCGCCGCAACGCATTATCCGGTGCTCATCTGCGGGGAAAGCGGCACAGGCAAGGAGCTGTTCGCCCAAGCCATCCACCATGCAAGCAATCGCAAGCTCTTCCCCTTTGTCCGCATCAACTGCGCGGCGATCCCCAAGGATCTCCTGGAAGCCGAGCTGTTCGGCTACGAAAAGGGCGCCTTCACCGGCGCCCGGTCCGACGGCAAACCCGGCAAGTTCGAACTGGCCCACCAAGGCACGCTGTTTTTGGATGAAGTGGGCGACCTGCCCTTGGAAATGCAGCCCAAACTGCTTCGCGCCCTGGAAGACAGAGAGTTCGAGCGTGTGGGCGGGAACAAGATTATTCGCAGCGACCTGCGCATCATCGCCGCCACCAATCAGGATCTGGACCAAATGATGGCGGACGGCCGCTTTCGCAAGGATCTCTTCTATCGGCTCAACGTCATACCTATTAATATCCCTCCCCTGCGCAAGCGCAAAAACGATATTATCCCCTCCGCCGAATATATTCTCAGGCAATTGGCGGCGGAAGCCAATCTGCCGGACATCAGCATGGATAAATCCGCGCAAGCCGCCTTGCGAAACCACCAGTGGCCGGGCAATGTCCGCGAATTGTCCAATGTGCTTGAGAGAACCTTGTCCGCCTTAAACGGCAAGACGATAGGCCTGTCGGATCTGCCCTTTTATCTCCACCAGGATCGCAAGCCCCTCTCGAACGGAGGCTCTTCCTCCTTAAAAGCCGTGCAGGCCCGCATAGAGCGGGAAAGCATTTGCTCCGCCTTGGAGCAAACCGGGTACAATAAGGTCAAGGCCGCCGAACTGCTTGGCATCCACCGCACCCTGCTTTACAAAAAAATAAAAAAATACGCCATTCCCCTGGAAAAAGAACCCCGAAGAGAATAGAGCCTATTCTAAAAGAATTGAAATGTAATAGTAGGCCTCCGGCGGTAAACTGCCTAACTGCAAAAAAGAGCCTCCGGCGGCGAACTTTTTGGAAAAAGTTCGATCAAAAACCTTTGAATGGCGCTCCGCGCAAGCCAACCGTTATTTCGTGTAGGGGCGTCTGTTTGCTGCGCCCTTGTCGTAACTATCCCTTTATCCTGAATCCCATGATTTACCCCTTTCCTTGCCATTTCTCCCAGAATAACCTATAAACCATGCATTGTTCCCCGAATACGCAGGACTATTTCAATTATGAAAATTTACGCAGTGTCCAAGGTCTGAACAAAATTCTGCCTGATTGGACGCTCTCATGTTGATATGATGCAATTCCGATGCTGATGGTGAACAAACGTGAGCAGTCTTTCTTGGCGGTTAAATATGAGGAGAGTTAGGCAATGAATAAAAAACAACTCTCTGAGCGCGATATATGCACCAAGTTTATTACTCCGGCTCTTGAAAGGGCTGGCTGGGATATCGCAACGCAAATAAGAGAAGAGTATCCCCTTACCAATGGAAGAATTATTGTTAGAGGCAAACTGCACACAAGGGCAAAAAATAAACGCGCTGATTATGTGTTGTTTTATAAACCCAATATTCCTATTGCTATTATTGAGGCCAAGGATAACACCCATTCCCTTGGAGACGGCATGCAACAGGGGCTGGGTTATGCTGAAATGTTGCAGGTCCCCTTTGTGTTCAGCTCCAATGGGGATGGTTTTTTATTTCATAATAAAATTGCAGCCGATGGCATTATAGAACGTGAATTAGGTTTAAATGAGTTTCCCACGGCCGATGCTCTTTGGCGCTGCTGGGCAAATTATCGGGGATTAGATGAGAATCAAAATGATCTTGTCACTCAGGACTACTACAGTGACGGCAGCGGGAAAAATCCTCGATATTATCAATTACTGGCAATAAACAAAGTCATCGAAGCCATAGCCCATGGCCAGAACAGAATTCTGTTGGTGATGGCGACTGGCACCGGAAAAACTTTTACAGCATTTCAGATTATTTGGCGACTTTGGAAGGCAAAGAAGAAAAAGCGCATCCTGTTTCTCGCCGATCGCAACATCCTGGTTGATCAAACCATGACCAACGATTTTAAACCGTTCGGGTCGGCCATGACCAAAATACAGAAGCGTCAGGCCAATAAATCATATGAAATATACCTGTCTCTTTATCAGGCCATTACCGGCAGTGAAGATGAGAAGAACATCTACAAGCAGTTCAGCCCCACTTTTTTTGACCTTATCGTGATCGATGAATGTCATCGCGGTAGCGCTGCCGCGGACTCTGCTTGGCGCGAAATACTTGAATATTTTTCTTCAGCCACTCATATCGGTTTGACTGCCACCCCCAAAGAGACCAAAGAAGTTTCTAATATTGATTACTTTGGCGATCCCATATACACCTATTCATTAAGGCAAGGAATCGATGATGGCTTTCTCGCCCCCTATAAAGTTGTGCGAATAGACCTGGACAAGGACTTATCCGGTTGGCGACCGGACAAAGGGATGCTTGACAAGTACGGCAACGAAATTGAGGACCGCATATACAACCAGAAGGATTTCGACAAGGCCTTGGTGTTGGAAAAGCGTACTCAGTTGGTTGCAAAAAAAATTAGTGAATTCCTTCGCCAGACCAACCGTTTTGATAAAACCATCGTTTTCTGTGAAAACATAGACCACGCTGAGCGGATGCGCCAGATGTTGGTGAACGAGAATAACGACCTATCCGCGCAAAACGGCAAATACGTCATGCGCATCACCGGTGACAACGAGGAAGGCAAAGCAGAGCTTGACAATTTTATTTTTCCGGAAAGTAAATATCCTGTTATTGCCACCACCTCCAAGCTGATGACCACCGGTGTGGATGCTCAAACCTGCAAGCTGATTGTCCTTGATCAACGCATTCAATCCATGACCGAGTTTAAACAAATTATCGGCCGCGGAACCCGCATCAACGAGGACTATGGCAAATACTATTTCACTATCATTGATTTCAAAAAGGCGACCGAGCTCTTTGCTGATCCAAATTTCGATGGAGACCCGGTGCAAATTTATGAGCCCAAGGAGGATGAATCTCCTGTGCCGCCTGATTTTACCAATGACGATCCGGAGGATAACAACGACCTTCAACTGGGGTTAGGGGACGACCATGGCGGGCAAGCAGCGAGAGAACCCGGGGCTGAAACGGAAGGCAAAGGGGTGCGCCGCTATGTCGTGGCCAATGTAGAAGTAGCGGTTGCGGCCGAAAGAGTGCAGTATTTTGACGCCAACGGCAAACTGATCACCGAGTCGCTCAAAGACTATACCTGCAAGACTTTGACTAAGGAATTTGCATCGCTGGATGACTTTTTAAGGCGATGGGGCAGCGCCGAGAAAAAGCGGGCCATCATTGACGAGCTGACAGAGCAAGGGGTTTTCTTTGATGCTTTGTCCGAAGAGATCGGCCGCCGTTCGGGCAAAAAGTTTGATCCCTTCGACCTGATCTGCCATGTTGCCTGGGACATGCCGCCTCTCTCCCGCAAGGAACGGGCGGAACAAGTGAAGAAACGTAACTACTTTACAAAATATGGGGAGCAGGCTCGCCGGGTATTGGAGGCCCTGTTAGACAAGTACGCCGATGAAGGCGTGACCCATATTGAAGAGACCCAAATCCTTACCATTGCCCCCTTCACTGACTTGGGAACCCCAATGGAAATTATCCGCTCATTCGGCGGGCTGGAACAATACCAGCAAGCCATCAACGAACTGGAACAGGCGCTTTATAACGCCTGTTAATATGTATTGGAGATAGAATACTAATGTCTTTATCCACCCTAATAAAAGTCATTCAGGACATCATGCGCAAGGACGTGGGCGTTGACGGCGACGCCCAGCGGATCAGCCAGATGGTCTGGCTGCTGTTCCTGAAGATATTTGACGACAGGGAAGAGGAATGGCAAATCACTGCGCCAGGATACAAGTCGCCGTTGCAAAGCCGTTTTCGTTGGTCCAACTGGGCCAAGGATTCCGAAGGCATGACAGGCGATGAACTGATTGACTTCGTCAATAACGACCTTTTTCCGTTCTTAAAAAAATTGGCGACATCCGCCGGAGTTTCCCCCCAAGGCAAGGTGGTGGGCTCGGTGTTCGAGGATGCTTATAACTACATGAAGTCCGGCACCCTGCTGCGCCAAGTGATCAACACCATAGAGGAAGACGTCGATTTTAATTCCTTAAGCGATCGCCATCTTTTTAACGACATCTATGAAAAGATCCTTTCCGACCTGCAATCCGCCGGCAATGCGGGCGAGTATTACACACCCCGCGCCGTCACCCGATTTATGGTGGACATGATTAATCCGCAATTAGGCGAAGTCATCCTCGACCCCGCCTGCGGCACCGGCGGCTTCCTCACTTGCGCCATTGAGCACCTTGAACGCCAGGTAAAAACAACTACCGACAAGCAAACGCTGCAAGCCAGCATTAACGGCTATGAAAAAAAGCCCCTGCCATTCATGCTGGCCATGACCAATATGATGCTGCACGGCATTGAGGTGCCCACCAACATCCGCCACGACAACACCCTCAGTCGGCCGCTAAAGGATTACGGCCCCCGAGACCGAGTGGACCTGATCATTACCAATCCCCCCTTCGGCGGCATGGAAGAGGACGGCATTGAGAATAACTTTCCGCGCAAATACCAGACCCGCGAGACCGCCGACCTTTTCATGGCGTTCATCATGCACCTCTTGAAGCATGATACTGGGCGCGCCGCCGTTGTACTACCCGACGGCTTTCTGTTCGGTGAAGGAGTTAAGTCCACTATCAAAAGTGAACTGCTCAAGGAGTTCAACCTCCACACCGTCGTGCGTCTGCCCAAGGGCGTGTTCAGCCCTTACACCGGCATCGCTACCAACATCCTGTTTTTCGAAAAAGGCGGCCCGACGAAAGACGTCTGGTTCTTTGAGCACCCTTACCCTGAGGGCTACAAGTCGTACTCCCGTTCCAAGCCATTGACGATCCAGGAATTTGATCTGGAAAAATCCTGGTGGGGGGGCGCCTCCCGCAGGGGTCGAAAAACTACTGAATATGCATGGAAGATCCCCGCCAAGGAACTGGTCGAGCGCAACTATAACCTGGACTGCAAAAACCCCTATGAAGTGGAAGTCAACCACCGGGATCCGGAAGAGTTGATGGCCGAATATGAAGAGATCGTCAGGCAACTGGAAGAAGCTCAGCAGGCCCTCAAGGCAGAGCTGATAGCCTGCCTGGGAGGCAAGGCATGAGCGACAAACCGGTTTCCCTGACTACCCCTCCGATAGGTTACGCGGACTGGCTGGCGGACCTGAAAGCCCGCATTCATGCGGCCCAGCAACGCGCCGCCCTGGCGGTTAATAGCGAGTTGGTGACGCTCTATTGGCAGATCGGCCGCGATATCCTGGCCCGGCAGGCGGAGCAAGGCTGGGGCTCCAAAGTGATCGACCGCCTGGCTCAAGACCTCCGCAAGGCCTTTCCGGACATGAAAGGCTTTTCACCCCGCAACCTCAAGTATATGCGCGCCTTTGCCGAAGCATGGCCCGAATTTGAATTTGTGCAAGAGGTGCTTGCACAATTGCCCTGGTATCATCAACTCGCCCTGCTCGATAAACTGAAAGCGGCGGATGAACGCCGCTGGTACGCCCGCAAGGCCATTGAAAACAACTGGTCTCGCAACGTGCTGGTGATGCAGATCGAAGCCCGCCTGCTGGAACGCCAGGGCAAGGCCGTCACCAATTTCGAACAGCGCCTGCCCAAGCCCGACTCCGACCTTGCCCGGGAATCCCTTAAAGACCCGTACCGTTTTGATTTCCTCGGTTTGACGGAGGAAGCTCAGGAACGGGAGGTCGAATCCGCCTTGGTGCGGCATGTCACCAAATTTTTGTTGGAACTGGGCGCGGGTTTTGCTTTTGTGGGCCGTCAGGTTTTGCTCAACGTGGGGGGGGAGGAGTTTTTTTTAGACCTGCTCTTTTACCACCTCAAACTACGCTGCTATGTGGTGATCGAACTCAAGGCGAGTAAGTTCAAACCCGAACATCTGGGGCAGTTAGGGTTCTACCTGACCGCTGTGGATCGTCAAATAAAGGACGAACAGGACAGTCCCGCCATCGGCCTTTTGCTGTGTAAAAGCAAGAACAAGGTGGTGGCCGAATACGCTTTGGGCGACAAAACCCAGCCCATGGGCATTGCTGAATATAGTCTCATGGAATCTCTGCCCGAACCCTTGCAGGCCAGCCTGCCCAGCATCGAGCAAATCGAAAAGGAACTGGAGGGCGGTAATGAATAATAAAACCGTCCAACTCCTGGAACAGCGCTTTGACGTTGCCTTTGCCGCGCCTGAGGGAGTGAAGAAACTTCGGGAAGTGATCCTGACCCTGGCCATGCAGGGCAGGCTGGTGGAACAGGATCCAAACGACCCGCCCGCTTCGGAGCTTCTGAAAAAAATCCAGGCTGAAAAGCAGCGCTTGGTAAAGGCAAAAAAGATCAAAAAGCCCAAACCCCTGCCGCCTGTCAAGCCGGAGGACATGCCTTACGAATTGCCCCAAGGGTGGGAATGGGTGCGGTTGGGGGAAATTGGAATTATCAATCCTCGAAATGACGCCGAGGACTTAACGCTCGCCGGTTTTGTTCCAATGCCTTTAATTCCTGAGGGGTATTCCGAAACCCATCAATTTGAGGAACGACAGTGGGGTGATATTAAAAAGGGGTACACGCATTTTGCTAACGGTGATGTCGGCATGGCCAAGATTACGCCATGCTTTGAAAATGCCAAGTCCTGTGTGTTTTCGGATTTACCCAATGGAATTGGTGCGGGAACGACGGAACTTCACATTTTTAGGAATACATTTAAGGCCGTTATAGCGAGATTCTTGCTATATTATCTAAAGAACCCATTGAACATCTCCAAGGCTGTTCCAAATATGACCGGTTCCGCAGGTCAGAAGCGCGTACCGACGCCATACTTCACTGCGCAACCGTTCCCGCTTCCGCCGATAGCTGAACAACAACGGATCGTAGCCAAAATCGACCTGTTAATGGCCCGTTGCGACGAGTTGGAAAAGCTCAAGAAAGAAAGGGCCGAAAAGCGGCTGGCCGTCCACGCCTCCGCGATCAAGAAACTTCTTGAAGAGCCGGGCGCTCCGGCTTGGGACTTTCTTCAGCGGCACTTTGGCGAACTCTACGCCGTCAAGGAAAACGTGACGGAACTCCGTGAGGCCATCCTCCAGCTTGCCGTCATGGGCCGCCTTGTTCCCCAGGACCCCAACGATCCACCCGCTAGCGAACTACTAAAGGAGATCAAAGCTGAAAAACAACGCTTGGTTAGGGCAGGTGAAATTAAAACGCCCAAGCCCCTGCCGCCTATCGCACCGGAGGAGGCTCCCTACAGATTGCCGCAAGGATGGGCTTGGACGAGGCTTGGAGAACTTGGACACGTAATGGGTGGGGGCACTCCAAGAAAAACCAATCCAATATATTGGGATGGTACAATTCCTTGGGTCAGTCCTAAAGACATGAAGGTAGATTACATGATTGATACTCAAGATCACGTTTCGCCAAAAGGAATCAAGAATAGCACTTTAAAATTAATACCAATTAATGCAATTCTCATGGTTGTCAGAGGAATGATTCTCGCGCATTCATTCCCGACATCTCTTACTGAGGCAACTGTGACAATAAACCAAGATATGAAAGCACTATGCCCATATGTCCAAGGAAGTCAACAATACCTACTGTTCTACTTAAAAGGAATGAAGAACATTTTTTTAAATTTGGTTGAGCGTTCGACACATGGAACATGTCGACTTGATTCCAAGAAACTTTTTTCAACAATTGTTAGTTTACCCCCGCTACCCGAACAACACCGCATCGTCGCCCGCATCAATCGGTTGATGTCTCTATGCGACACGCTCGACCAGCAGATCGCCGCCGCCGAAGACAAGCAGACCGAACTGCTAAACGCCGTGATGGCGAAGATATAAGGAGATCCCATGAGCGACATCAAGTTGTTTTCAATATCCGGCGGCAAGGTTTCCGAGCTTCAGGGAAAGTCGGTTGCTTTGGAGAAATCCTTGCAGAATCTCATGGAGGCGAACCTGGAAGCCTTTTTGGGCGTTCGGTTCCTGGCCTCGGAGTATTACACGGGAAAGGCCTTCAGAGGCAAGATTGACACCTTGGGGCTGGACGAAAACGGCTGCCCGGTCATTATCGAGTACAAAAGAACCCTCAACGAGAATGTCATCAATCAGGGCTTGTTTTATCTGGACTGGCTTATGGATCACAAAGCCGAGTTCGAGCTGTTGGTGATGAAAAATATTGGCAAGAAAGCATTCGAATCCATTGAATGGAGCGGTCCGCGTCTTTTGTGTATCGCCGGCGATTTTACCAAATACGACGAACACGCCGTGGCCCAGATCAACCGGAACATCGAGCTGATCCGCTATCGAAAATACGGCGATGAATTGCTGCTTCTTGACTTGGTCAATGCCACCACCGCCATCACGGACGACTCAGGCTCTGCAAAAGGCAATGGGTCTGCGTCCAAACATAAAACCGTTTCCGAGTGCCTTGATGGCGCCAGCCAGGAGTTGTCCGACCTGTATGAGGCCTTAAAGTCCTATATGGAAGCGCTGGGGGATGATGTACAGGTTAAAACGCTTAAGCACTATGTCGCCTTTAAACGCATAAAGAATTTTGCCTGTGTAAGCCTGTATCCACAATCCGGGGCAGTATGCCTTTGGGTGAAGGTGAATCCGGATGCAATTGCGCTCAAGGAAGGCTTTACGCGGGATGTGCGCAAAATTGGACACCTTGGCACCGGAGACCTGGAGATCACCATCCGTTCCGGGGAGGATCTGGAAAAAGCCAAAGACCTAATTTTGAAGAGTTACGAAGCGAGTTGAGATAAGGACGCCTTGGCTTTGCGCCGACTGCTTTCAATTTAGGCATAAAAAAAGGGATCAGGCGGTTTCGCCTAATCCCTTTGGCTTTTCTATGGTAGCGGGGGCTGGATTCGAACCAACGACCTTCGGGTTATGAGCCCGACGAGCTACCAGACTGCTCCACCCCGCAACAGGAATTCCACCTTATAGATTAAGGCGGTTCATATGTCAAGATATTATTTGAAAAGTCCGCATCCATCAAGGGATTTTGCTTGCATTATCCAGTGATTTCAGGGGCTCCGGCGCTCATTATTCCTTGCGCCCTCCAAACGGCCTCTTGTGGGGCCGCGCTTGAACACGCCGTCTCTTCGAGAATCAGCGAAAGGGACCTCTACCATACATCCGGTCCCATTGTCAGCAAAAAAATTCGCTTTCGCAAATCATTTATACGGCAAGCTCTTCGATGATCTTCCGCAGGCGGGCCAATTCTTTTTTGGAGCCTTCCTCTCTGGGGCGAACCATTATCTGTTTCGTCCGGCCTGTCTCGCCGCTCAGGATTTTAATGGAGGAATTAGGCAGCTTAAGGGTTTTAGCCAAAAACTGGATGCACATCTTATTGGCCGCGCCCCCCACGGGCGGGGCTTTCAGCTTGATTTTCAGGGCTCCGTCCTGCAACCCCACGACTGCGTTCACGCTGGATCGGGGCAGCACTTTAATGGGAAAAACCAAGCCTCCGTCCTTTTCTGCAACCAAGCCGGGCATCATAACACTTTTCTTTTTCAGGACAGATAAGAGTTGTTTGGGCGTTAATTTCAACAAAGTATTCATAGCATACATGGCAGGCCCCCGCCAGAGGCAGTTTAGCGGGCCGGGTCAAAGGGCAAAGCGTTTTTTCCTTTATGGGTGAAACGTTTCCGTGTAAGTTTAATGTCGGCGGTGCGTTGAAATGGAAAAAGAAAAAAGGCCCTTTGTCATTCCCCTCTTTTTGCCCCATGCGGGGTGCCCGCACCAGTGCGTGTTTTGCAACCAAAGGGCCATCACCGGCGCCGCCCACCCCTTCAGCGTCGCGGGCGCCCGGGCGGAGGTGGAGCGTTACCTTTCCTTTCCCCGCAAGTCCAAGGGGCCAACCATCATTTCGTTTTACGGCGGCAATTTTCTGGGTATTTCCCGGAAGCGCATCCGGGACCTACTGGACTTGGCGAGCCAATATGTCAGCCAGGGCAGGGTGGACGGCATCCGTTTTTCCACCCGGCCTGATACGGTGAGCCCCCAAAGCCTGTCCCTATTGGAAGGGTATCCGGTTAAAACCGTGGAGCTTGGCGTGCAATCCATGGATGAAGGGGTTTTGGCTGCGTCTCAACGCGGGCATACAGTCCTGGAAACCAGGACTGCTCATGCACTGTTGCGGGAAAGAGATTACGAAACCGGCCTTCAGATGATGATCGGCCTTCCCGGGGACGACGGCGCCCAATCCCTGGCCAGCGCCCGTGAAATTGCCGCGCTTTCCCCGGACTTCGTTCGGATTTATCCCACGGTGGTTTTGGAAAACAGCCCCCTGGCGGAAATGTGGCGAAGCGGGCGATACGAGGCCTTAACTCTGGATCGGGCCGTGGATTTATGCTCGAAGGCGTACGGCATGTTTCATGAGGCGAATATTCCGGTTGTGCGCATGGGGCTGGCCGTCTCGGACTCCCTGGACGAGGAGGGCGCGGTTCTGGCCGGACCTTATCACCCGGCCTTCGGGCATTTGGCGCTTTCGGCCTGGTTTCTGGAAAAGGCTCTCATCCTGCTAAAAGACGCAGGCCTTTCCAGCGGACGGGTTGCCTTTAGGGTGCATCCCCAAAGCGTGTCGGTGCTGCGCGGCCTGAAAAACTCCAATATGGACGCCTTGGAAGGGCGGCTGGGAGAGCGTCCCGGCGTTATAGAAGATCAGGGGCTGCAGCGGGATCAGCTTGCCCTTGAGCGCCCCTCCAAACTCTCCGGTTTTACTGGATCAGATCGTTCCTGAACAAGTCGCTCGCTTCTTCCACCTCGCCCGGCCTGGGGGTGTATTTTGTGGGCGCGGTTCCTTGCTTAAAACACTCAAACACGGTTTTTTTGGACTCGGGAATGGCCAAAAGGCCGGTTTCCGCGTCGATTTTCGCCCAATCCACGCCTTCGGGCACGGGGAACACCCGCACCGGCTTGTCCTTTAAAGCCTGCTGCATGAAATCCAGCCAAATGGGGCTGGCGGCCCTGGAGCCCGTCTCCCCCTTGCCCATGGGGCGTTCGTTGTCGTAGCCCACCCAGACTCCGGTCACCAATCGAGGCGTATAGCCCACAAACCAGGCGTCGTACAGATCGTTTGTGGTGCCGGTCTTGCCGGCGGCGGGCCGGTTAAGCGCCTTGATCCGCCAGCCGGTGCCGTGCTCCACAACCCCCTGCAAGAGATGGGTCATAACGTAGGCCGTGCTCTGGTCGATGGCCTTGCGGCTGTTGTGGGTGTATTCCTCAAGCACATTGCCTTCCCGATCGGTAATCCGGGTGACGAAGCAGGGTTCGATGTAAAAGCCCTGGTTGGCGAATACGGAATAAGCCTGCACCAGCTCCAGCACGGAAAGCCCCGAAGACCCGAGCGCCAGGGACAGGTCCGGGGAGAGGTTGGAGGTGATGCCGAATTTCCTGGCGTAGTCAATGACGTAAGGAACCGTAATATCCTGCATGATCTTGACCGTGGGCACGTTTCTGGACTGCGCCAGCGCGTCCCGCAGGAGAGTCTTGCCGTGAAATTTTTCCTTGTAATTCTGAGGTTTCCACGTGAAATCATTGGACGAATCGTTAAAGACCACGGCGGTGTCGTGGAGGATGGTCGCCGGGGTGTAGCCCTTGTCGATAGCCGCGCTGTATATGATGGGCTTGAAGGCCGATCCCGGCTGCCTCCGGGATTGATAGGCCCTGTTGAATTTGCTGGAGTTGAAATCCCGGCCGCCCACCATGGCCTTTACATGGCCCGTCTCGGTTTCTATGCATAACAGGGCGGATTCCGCCTTGGGCTCCTGCTCCAGGGCAACGGAATACAGGTCGGAGTCTTCCGCTTTTTCCTTGATTTTTACTTCAATAACATCCCCCACCTCCAGGGCCTGGGATATTCTTTGGATGGTTCCGCCCCAGTCGTAAGGGGCGATATCCAGGTTGGGCTTTCTGGCCCACTTCATGTCCGCTATGACTAGCGTTCCCATGGACGCCCCCATGCGGACCATGGCCAGTTTGTCATCGTCCGCAATGGAGACCACCACGCCCTTGACGATGGAGTCCGCGGCGGGAGGCTCTTGAGGGAGCTCAGCGGAAAAACCCTCTATCTGTTCAGGCTGGATGTGTTCCAAAGGGCCGCGGTAGCCTTCCCTTTTGTCCAGGTCTCTCAGTCCCTTTTCAATGACTTCCCGGGCGATTTTCTGCATTTCAATATTGGCGGCCGTGGTGATGGTCAGGCCTCCGGTCAACAGCATCTCCTGGCCGTATTTATCCTCCACATAACGCCTGACATACTCCGTGTAATTGGGAATCTGCTCCATATAGAGGTTGCGGCGGGGCTTGATGTCCAGCGTATCCAGTTCGCTGACCGCCTTGGCCACTTCCATGTTGGTGATGTATTGCTCATCAAACATCCGATTCAGGACGTATACCGCTCTGGCTTTGGCCTTTTCCCAATGATGGAAAGGCGAGTACCGGCTGGGCGCCTGAGGAAGGCCGGCCAGGATGGAGCATTGCGCCAACGTCATTTGGGAGGCGTGAATGCCGAAATAATTCTGGGCCGCAGCCTCAACCCCGTAGGCCCCGTGGCCCAGGTATATCTGATTGAGGTACAGGTATAAAACTTCCTCTTTGGAAAAGGCTTTGTCTATGCGCCGGGCCAGGATGGCTTCCTTGATTTTTCTTTCATAGCTTTTTTCCCTGGTCAGCAAAAACGACCTGGTCACCTGTTGGGTGATTGTGCTTCCTCCCTGGACGATGGCTCCGGCCTCTATATTTTTTATCATGGCCCGCAAGATCCCTAAAAAGTCCGTTCCGGCATGCTTGTAAAATCTGGAGTCCTCAGCAGCCACAAAGGCTTTCAGCAGCATGGGAGGCATTTGCTCCAAGGGGATGACAATGCGCCTTTCCTTGAAAAACTCTCCGATTTTGCGTCCGTCATCAGAATAAACCGTGGATACAATGGGGGGGCGGTAGTCAGCTAAACTGGAAATTTGCGGCAGGTTTTGAGAGAAGTGAAGATACAAAGCCCCCCCGGCGCAGGCCGCTAAAACAGCGCCTATGATCATGAGAGCAAAGAAAAATTTAAACAGTCTATAGAGCAGGCTTTTTTTCTTGGGCTTGTTGCGTTTTTTTTGTTTGGAGGCCGCAGAGTTGTTGTTTTTGGGCATAATCGCTTTCCTTGCAGTGGAATCTATAATGGCAAACCATTGTATGGCGAGTTGGGTGCAAGGTCAATACAAACCATGTATTTTTATCGGGTTTATGGTTTTTGAAGATATTTTAAGCGGCCGTGGAAAAAAGTAATACAGCTCTAAAATTAAGGGAGGTGAGCTATTTCACAATTTTTCTTAAATTTAACTTGCATAACTTAGGACGAGTGTGATAGCTATTTGATATGTTGAGATAAACTAAAATTCAATTGCAATCCGGTAGGTCCTGGGAGGGGATAAATGTACCAGATGGGGGGATGTCTCTTGTGTTTGCCACAATATGTGGACCTTTAGACGGAATTTACTGACTTTCAGCTGTTTACACTTGGGTTGATTACTAAGGCGGTTCCCAGTGGTCCGGTATGTGCGAAGGCAGTAGAAAATACAGGACCGGGAGATGGGGGCTGCAAGCAGGAGTTGCCATTGAATTCGCGAGATGAAATTTCGTCAACCGAAAAACTGTTGAATGTTATTCGGGGAGAAGAAGAGGAAGAGGCGTCTTCAAAGTCCGCCTCTCGCCGCAATGCTTCCACACAAAAGTCTTCTTCCGCCAAGAAGAAGCAAAAGCCCTCCAAGCCCAAAAAAGTGCGGGGCGGCGGTAAAGTCGTCAATGTCGGGGTAACCTTTGGCCGTGAACGTCTGGTTTTGGTCAAAGCCAGCCAGATTTCCGAAAAGCGTTGGCGCACCATGGGGCGGAAGATCGTTCCTTATCCCGTGGGAGTGAATCCGTCCTCCCCCGATTTCGCCGCTTTTCTCAAATCTTCGCTTTCCGACTTCTGCTCCGGTTCTTCGGTGCAGGTATGGGCCGCCGTGCCCTCCCAATCCGTTGACATTCGAAGAATTTTCGTCCCCAAGGTGGGGCGGGACGAGCTGCCTGAGGCGGTTTTCTGGACTTTTAAGAAAGAATCCCCCTTTGACGACGCCAAAGTGGTTTTTGACTTTCAGGTGGAAGGGGAAGTTCGGGACTCCGGAGTTTTGAAAATTGCTGTGATCGCATACACGGCGGATCGCGGGGAAGTCAACGGACTTAGAGATCTGTTTGACAAAGCCGGGTATCCTCTCGCCGGGCTTACAGCGCCGCCCTTTTTTGTACAGAACCTGTTTCGTTCCGGCTGGCTGAGAGCGCCGGATGACGCGGTGGCGGTTTTGTATGTGGGGGATGAACGGACCCGTATTGACATTTTTTCGGGCTCGAACCTGGTGCTGACCCGGGGGATAAAAGCGGGCATCCACAGCCTGAGCGAAGCCCTGGTGGAATCGTACAATGAACAATGGCGGTATTCCACCTTGCATATGGCTGAACAGAAGGAAGAGGATTTCGGTCAGGAAATAACCCTGGAGCTCAGCCCGGAAAGCATGGAATCCGTTTCGGAGACAACCGACGCCTCCTCTCTGGAGTCCGCTCCCATGCAGGAACTGGTTATCGAATCGGATTCCTATGACCTCCCTCATGAATTGACGATGGAGTCGTCGTACCAGGACGAACAGACGCCGGAGGGCGTTGTTGAAATTTCCCCGGTGGAGGGGCCTCCTCCTTTGCCGGATTCCGCGGTCTCCAGGTCCGAAACGCCCGCCTTTGAAACGCAGGCGCCGGCCGGTCCGTCTTTCAAGGAATCCAAGGAGCCTCAGTCCCTGGATTTGGAATTGGCCCGGAGGGTGTTGTTGTGGGAGACGGGGGAAAGCCCCCCCCTGGAATCAGGAGACCCAGGCTATGGATTGAGCGCGGAGGAGGTTTTCGATTTCACCCTATCTGCGGCCGACCGCCTTGTCCGCCAATTGGAAAGAACGCTCACCCATTTCCAGAACAACCCCGGAAGTCAAAGGGTCTCAAAAATTCTGGTGTCAGGCCTTCTTAGCTCGCACGCTCCTTTTAAGAATTACATCGGGGAGCAGTTGGGCATACAAAGCGAAGGGGTGGATCCCTGGGCGCCCGGCCTGCCCCTTTCAGCGGGTGATGAGCCTCCCGCCCTTGAGTCCGAGCGGGCCTGCACCGCTCCCGCCCTGAGCTTGGCCCTGTCCACCAACGAACAGACTCCCAACCTGTTATACACGCACGAACAGCGCGAGGCCGTAGAACGGGTTAACAGCATCAACAAAATGATCATCGGCGTGTTTTTGCTTTTATTCATAGCGGCTTTTGGCGTGTACCTCATAGAGGAAAAAGCGGCGGACTCCCGGAAAGCCGTCATAGCCGGGTTAAATGCGGAACTAAGCCAGTTCGGGGCGGCCAAGGATATTGGCCAGGTGCTGGTGGAAGCGTCCAAGGTAAGCAAAGCCTACGAGAACGTCGTGGAAAACAGCATGCGCTTTCAGTCTTTGGCGGCTTTGAATGAACTGGCGCGGGTTTCGCGGGAAATGCAGCCCCAGCGGGTGGAGCTTTTAGGGGTGACTGTGGATTTCCAGGTTGTGGGGGCCGGCAAGAAAAGCAAAAATTCCAAAAAGGATGAACAAGAGGACGCGGTTAAACCGGGCATGGGCCTTGTCCTGGAGGGCGTGGTCATTGGTCAGAGGGACGTCCTGGAGGCTACTCTGGCGACTTTTTGGATGCATTTGGACAATTCCCCGCTGTTCTCGGAAGCAACAATCCACAAGTCCGAAATTCAGGAGTACGCCGACGACGGCGAAGTCCTGCATTTCTTCATGAAGTTGAATGTTGCCTGATACAGACCTTTGATGGAGCGCTATCATCATGGCAGGTGAAAACAAAAAAAGATTGCCAGCATCCAGCCAAAGAATAATTTTGATTTTTACGCTGCTGCTTATTCTTTTAATCATCGGGGGGCCTTTCTGGTCTTACAAGACCACTCAAAAACTGGACAAACAAATTTCCGATCTGAAGCAGGACATTGAAGAGCAGAAGTTGTTGGCGGAAGCCACCGTCCAATTTAAGCTGGCCGTAAAAACCCTGGAAAAGGACATTGAAGATAATCGTTCTTTAAGCGAGGCGCAGCCGCCCTCGGCCAGGGAAGGGCTATCCCCCCTGTCCGAAGAGGACGCCGGCGCCGGAGTTCCAGAAGCTGTCGTCAAAGCCGGCCAACTGGATCCGGCGAGCCTATTGAAAATTGAGCGCCGCGGCCTGACCCTGCAGGAAACTGCGGATATCGGGACGGCTTTGAGCGCCATGGCCGAAAACGTGGGGCTTACGCCCGAAAGCATTCGTCCGGATGTCACCTCGCTTATGGGAGACAAGGGGGAGATCGTGGTCGATGCCAGGGTGACGGGAAGCTACATCGGCCTTTGGTCTTTTTTACACGACTTGGGGGCGCATCCTGCGTTTAAGGAGTTTCTGCAGATTACCATGCGCGAAATTCCTGAATCCCGAGAAATGAACCTGAAGGTTCGTTTTTATACCGAAATTTAGGCCGCAAGCGATTGTTGATTGATAAAGGGGACGCGGATTAATGGCTAAACGGGAAAAGTTCATTGTCATTGTGGCCATCCTTGCATTGCTAGGATACGGGGCGACTTTTTTGTTCTCCGGCGGAGGGGGCGACAAAGGGCGCAAGGCCTCCGCTTCAAAAACGAGTCAGGTAAAGGATTCGGCCGCCGAACTCGCTGAATTGCGGAAGAACATCGAAGAGTCGCAGACAAAGGTTGGCAAGGCCAAGCCGGAGGCGTTGGCTGTTTATGTTGTGGCCAATTCGGACGCCCCTTTTCCGCAGGACCCGTTTTATTACCGAGTCAAAGTGGAAGAGCCGGAGGAGACCAAAGCGGTTGAGGAGGAAATTCCGACGCCCTCCATAGCGCTTTTTTATACCGGGTTTATACAGATCGGCGCAAAACGCATAGCCATCATCAATAACTTGGAATATGAAGTCGGCGACGACGTGGCGGCGACAGGCTTTCTGCTTAAGTCTATTCATCAGGATCGCGTTGAAATAGTCAGCCGCGAGGGCACATTCACCTCGCTAATTCCTTATGTGGAAGAAGGGTTATAAGCACATGGCTCTTATCAAGCATGGTCTGAAAAAGTATAGCGGGCTGCTGCTGGCCTTGGGAGTTCTCCTGGTATGGGCCGGCTGCGCCCAAACGGAAAAAGAGGCGCAACCCGATCCGTTTTTTGAAAAATGGAAAACCATGTCCATGACCGCCAAGGGAAGCTCGCCTGTTGACAGGGAGTACTTCATTGACGCCTCAGAGGAGGTGGTGAGCTCCGTTGATGACAACGAGTTGATCGGCGAAGCGGAGGAAGAGGACATGGCGCCCGAGCGCCCTCTTCCAAGCCAACCGGTCACCATGCGCATGAAGGACTCCGAGGTGGGAGTGGTCTTAAGGGCTATTGCCAGAGGCGTGGGGCAAAACCTGTTGATCAATTCCAATGTCTCAGGGCGCGTGAGCGTGGAAGTGAAAGCCGTCCCGTGGAACGAAGTTTTCCTGAGCATCCTGAATTCTCAAGGGCTGCGCTATGCCTGGGAAGGCGACATCATCCGCATCATGACCGCCGGGGACATGGAAAAGGACTTGGCCGTCCAGCAGGTACAGGAGCGGACCAAACGCCAGAAGCTGGTTGCCAAAAGCGTGGAGCCCCTGCTCATGAAGGTGGTTCAAATCGACTATGCGGACCCCGAAGGGCTGGTGGAGCCTTTGAACAGCATCCTGGCCACTTCCGCCGGCGAAAACGCCGCAAGCAAGAGTAAAAACGATAAATCCGGCAGCGTAGTGCGCGGCTCCGTTGATGTGGACAAGCATAACAACAGCTTGGTCCTTATGGCCGTCCGGGAAGACCTGGAAAAAATGCTTGCGCTCATCAACAAGCTGGATCGCCCGCCCTATCAGGTGCACATTAAAGCCAATATCGTGGAAACCAGCCGGGACACGGCCCGCGACCTGGGCATCCAATGGGGCTGGATGTACGGCCGGTACGACAGCCTGGGAAACGATACGGACTTTTGGCTCACCCCGGGCGGCAATTCCGGATCGGCGGCCAGCCGGGACGCCCCTCTTACAGGCGCCTACACCGCGGGTACGGGAAGCAAGGGCGTGAGCGGCCAAGGCAACGGCATTAACTTTCCCGTGGATTTTGAAGACGCCATGGGCGCCACCATGGGCCTGATGTTCGGCAAGGTGGGCAGCAACATCCTGGAAGTCCAGTTGAGCGCCTTGGCCGAAGCAGGTAAGATCAATATCCTTTCCACGCCCTCCATCACGACCCTGGACAACCAGACCGCGTCCACGGAAAACGGAACGGAAGTTCCCTATGTGACCATCAATGAGGACGGAGACCGGGAAGTCAAATTCAAGGACGCCACCTTGATGCTGGAAATCACGCCCCACGTCATTGACGAAGGGCAGATGAAAATGAAGGTGTCCATCAAAAAGGACGAGGTTGACTTGTCCCGCAACGTGGAAGGCAACCCGTTTATCCTCAAAAAGCGCACCGAAACCAATCTGATTGTGAGAAACGGCGAGACGGTCGTTATATCCGGCCTGTCCAAAACGAGAAGCTCCGAAGGGGATACGGGAATCCCCTGGTTGAAGGATATTCCGGGCCTGGGATACCTCTTTAAAGGGGAGAGCAAAAGCGAGGCCATGGAGGAAGTCCTGATTTTCCTCACCCCCAATGTTTTGCCCAAGCCGGGAGAAGCGATGGTGCAGGAGCAAAACGTCAACATGCCCGCTTCCGTGGGGGGTAATGAATCCTGATTAGTCAGGAATAAGGCGCCATGGATTATTTTCAACTGCTGGACTTGAAGAAGGAGCCTTTTTCCAACTCTCCGGACCCTGAGTTTTTTTACGGGTCGCGGCAACACTTGGGGTGCCTCCAAAAACTGGAACTCTCCGTCCGCCTTCGCCGCGGGCTGAACGTGATCACGGCGGACGTGGGCATGGGCAAAACCACCCTATGCCGCCAGCTTATCAGGCGCTTCTCCGCGGATAAGGACGTCCGGACCCATCTCTTGCTGGACCCTGCGTGCTCCTCAGCCCACGAGTTTTTATGCATCATCGCCCAGATGTTCAATCTTCCGGTAGACCCGGAAAAGGATACGGAACGGCGCCTCAAAGAAAAAATTAAGGGATACCTGTTCGAACAAGGCGTGGAAAAGGATAAGGTCATAGCCCTCATTATCGACGAAGGGCAAAAGCTCCCCTACCACTGTACGGAAGTGCTTCGGGAGTTTTTGAATTACGAGACCAATTCCAACAAGCTGCTTCAAATCATCATTTTTGCGCAAACGGAATTTGACCAGATTCTTCAGGAACACCCTAATTTTGCCGACCGGGTCAGCCTTTACCACAAACTTTCGCCCCTTTCCTATAAGGAAACCAAGGCGTTGGTGCAGTTCCGGCTCCGAGAGGCCGCGGAAGGCGTTGTGCCCGCCATCTTTTCCGAAAGCGGTTTTTGGGCCGTATATCAATCCACGGGAGGATATCCCCGGAAAATTGTGGAACTGGGATACAGGGTGCTGCTCGCCCTGATCGTACAAAGCAGACGGAAGGCGAACTGGCGCCTGGTGCGCTCCTGCGCCAAACGGGGAACGCCGATCAAACGCCAGGAGCGAACTTTAAGGCCTGTGTTTACCGGGCTGCTTATCGCAGCCATTGCCTTGGGGCTCAGCGTGGCGTCCAAGGAGGATGTTGCGAGTCTTTGGAAACGCTTTTCGCCGCAATCAAACGTGGAACTGATGTCGGCCGCCCCGGCGGCGGTCGCCCCCAAACCGGCGGTCAAGCCCCCGGCCGTCAAGCAGGCTGCGGCGCCCCCGGCCGCTCCCGCTGTTTCGGCGGTTGCATCGTCAGCCCCCGAGACGCCTGAGCAGCCAGCCCAGGAGGCGCCCGGCCCTGCAGATGCCGCTTCCATTGCGGAGGAAGAGCCTTTGATTGCTGAATCCCAGCTTGAGGAGCCGCCCCGGGCTCAGCCCTTATACGCCGCCGTCAAAGAGCCTGTAGCGGCGCCGGCGGCCGCCAAACCCGAACCGGCGGTTTTTCCGGCCGGTCTGGTCAGTATGTGGGGAGGGCGTTTTACCGATTACTCCCAGATAATTTTTTGGTTCGATAAGGAAGTTGCTTTTGAAGGGCCGGCGCTCCATTCCCGGGAAGCGGAATTCCGCTTTTTTAACGCCGTGAGCAAGGTGGCTTCCTATAGGGAATACTCCAGTTTTCCAGGCTGGGTGATGTTGAAAAAGAGGGATGGAGACGTCCAGGCGCGCATCGGATTGCCTGCCAATCTGGAAGGAATCGAACACTTTGTGGAACATGATCCTTTTCGCATAATCGTCAACTTATATCATTACCAACAGCCCCGTGTAGAGGATAAGAGCTGAGATGAGAATCAGAAAAAGACTGGGCGAGCTACTGGTTGAGGGGGGGCTTTTAACCGACGAACAACTGAAGGACGCCCTGGCCCAGCACAAAAAGTCCGGCATGAAACTTGGCAAGTTCCTGGTGCAGCGCGGCATCGTGCGGGAAGACGCCATGATCGACGCGGTGGCCTCCCAGTTGAAAATCGACCGGTACAGGGCCGACAAATACCCGGTGAACGCCGAGTTGGCCTCGGTCATCCCCATGGACATGGCCCAGAGGAATCAGTTGGTCCCCCTTGCCAAAAAGCCCCACCTGCTGACCGTCGGCATGACGGACCCCATGGACATTGAAAGCCTGGACGCCATCGAAATTTACACCAACACCGAGGTCGAGGCCGTCATTTGTACGGAACGGGAGCTGACTCAGCTGATTAGCAGCCTGTACGGCTTTTCCTCTTTAGCCGACGGCATGGAAGAAGTGCAGGGCCTGGAAATGGGGCCGGAATCCCAGGTTCAGGAAGAATCTGCGGATACGGAAATCGAAGTGCAGTCCCTGGCCGGCATGGTGGACGAAGCCCCGGTCGTCAGGCTGGTGAACTCCATTCTGTCCCAGGCCATCCGGGAGGGGGCCTCGGATGTGCACATAGGACCCGAGAAGACTTACTCCCACGTTCGTTACCGCATTGACGGGAAATTGCACGAGGTGCCTGCGCCTCCCAAATCCCTGCTTATGCCAGTGATTTCGCGCATCAAGATTCTCAGCAACATGGACATTGCAACCACCCGCATTCCCCAGGACGGCAGGTTCACCCTGAAAATGGAGAATCGCGAGATCAATGTCCGCGCCTCCACCGTGCCCACCATCTACGGAGAAAATCTGGTTCTCAGGCTTTTGGACATGAGCAGCGGCATCTATTCCCTGCACGAGTTGGGCATGAACAAGGATGACCGCGCCAAGATTGAGAGCGTTATCGTCAAGCCCTACGGGATGATTCTTTCCACCGGCCCCACGGGCAGCGGTAAAAGCACCAGTCTTTACGCCATTCTCCAGGCATTGAACAAGCCGGACATCAACATCATCACCGTGGAAGACCCGGTGGAATACCGCCTGGAAAAAATCAAGCAGATCCAGCTGAACCGCAAGGCGGGCATGACCTTCGCCAGCGGTTTGCGGGCCATCCTGCGCCAGGACCCTGACGTCATCATGGTCGGCGAAATCCGGGACGGCGAAACCGCCTCCATCGCGGTCCAGGCCGCCCTCACCGGCCACAGGGTGTTGTCCACCCTGCACACCAACGACTCGGCCGGCGCCGTCACCCGTTTGGTGGACATGGGCATCGAGCCCTTCCTGGTCTCCTCGGTGCTTTTGGTATCCTTCGCTCAGCGCCTGGTGCGCACCGTTTGCACGGGCTGCCAGGAGAGCTACATCCCCACCGAAGAAAGTCTGGCGGCCTGGGGGCTTTCCCAGGCGGACGTGGCGGGAGTGGACTTCAAAAGGGGCAAGGGCTGCGCCATGTGCATGCAAACCGGCTTCAAGGGCAGGACCGGCATTTTCGAGGTTTTGAAAAACGACGAGGCCATTCAGGATTTGATTTCCAGGCGGGATTCGTCCCAGGAAATCGCCCGGTCGGCCAGGTCCGCGGGCAAGATGCGTTTTTTAAAGGAAGACGCCCTGGACAAGGTGTTTGCAGGAAGAACCACCCTGGAAGAAGCGGCCTCTGCAGTTATGACTTAAGAACAAGGCGACAGGAAGCATCATGGCGACATACAATTACACGGCGATGAATGAAGTGGGAACCAAGGTGTCAGGCACGCTGGAGGCGGAGACCTCCGACGGCGCCCGGCGGATTTTGAGCTCCCGAGGCTTCATTCCCACCAAGGTCACCAAAACCCGTGGAGAGGAGAAAGCGCAAAAGGAAAGCCTGGGCGACAGGCTGAGCAGGGTGGGGTCTCGGGACATCATCCTGTTCACCAAGCAATTCGCCACCATGCTGAGGGCGGGCATTCCCATCATTGATCTTTTTCAGGTTGCGGAGTCGCAAACCGAAAATCCCAAGCTAAAAAGGGTTATCGCGCAGATTTCCAAGGACATCCAGGAGGGCGCCAGCCTCCATCAGGCCATGAAAAAGCATCCCTCCGTGTTTTCTCCCTTGTACTTGAGCATGATGCGCGCCGGCGAAACCAGCGGGGCTCTGCCCCAGATTTTGGAGCGCTTGATATACATCATCGACCATGAGGAAAAGGTCAAAAAGGACATCCGGGGCGCCATGATTTATCCGGCGCTGGTAACCATTGTTCTAACGGGGGCCTTCTTTCTTTTGGAAATCAAGGTGGTGCCTGTTTTTGCCAAAATGTTCAGTAGGGCGAATATCGAATTACCCTTGCCCACAAAAATTTGTATAAACATATACACTTTTTTAGCCACGTATTGGCCTTTTTTAATCGGCGCTTTTGCCTTGCTGGCGGTAGCCTTGTATTTCTACTTAAGGACCGAGCAAGGGAAATATACTTTTAATAAAATTGTACTCCAACTGCCTATCTTCGGAGACTTGTTCACAAAAGCGGCCATGTCGCGGTTTGCGAGCATCTTCGCTATATTGCAGTCCAGCGGGGTGACCGTATTGGATTCGTTCACTATCTTGTCCGGAACCATTGGGAGTGCAGCCATGTCCCGGCAGTTTGACGGCATCCGTCAAAGGTTGGAACAGGGGCGGGGCATCTCGGAGCCGCTAAGGGAGGCAGAGTTCTTCACCCCCATGGTCATTAATATGGTGGCCATTGGCGAAGAGTCAGGAAACCTGGAGGAGATGCTTCAAGTGATTTCCGACCACTACGACGATGAGGTGGAGTACGCTGTAAAGGCCCTGTCAGAAGCCATTGTACCAATTTTGACAATAGCATTAGCAGCGGTTGTCGGTTTTTTTGCCTTAGCCATTTTTTTGCCTATGTGGGATATGACAAAGATGGTGAAAAGATAGGACGCGGTTTTTCTTTCAAGATTTTTGTAGGCATTTTATATTTAACTTTTTCCGGGAAAAATGAAAAAGTCCCTATACCATATTAAGTTATATATAATTATTCCTCTAATTTTTTCAGGAATTTCTCTCCTGTCATTTATTGTGGCCTACAGAACTACGCACGCCTATCTATTGACAGGAGTAGACCCTGTTCCCCCCCTCCTATTGTGGGGAGTTCTCTTATGGGCTGGAACTTTTGTTTGCGGCCTGATTATGATCAGAGTGATTTTGGGTCCTGTGGAGCAATTTGTCGTCGAGGCTGAAAGCCTGGGGGTTGGTCTTCCAAAAAGCTCAAAAGATGGCGAAGCCTTGGGAAAGGACGAAATGGCCCGGTATACAACGGTTTTCAGGCAGGTAAGCGAGGTTTTGAATCGCGTGGAGGCCAGGAAGCTATTCCCTGAAATCGTGGCCCAAAGCAAAGCCATGCGCCAGGTTCTTTCCCAGATAAAACGGGTGGCCCCGACCGACTCCACTGTTTTGATAACAGGGGAAAGCGGAACCGGCAAGGAACTGGTCGCCGACAGCATTCACAGGCACAGCCAGCGTAATGGAAGGCGTTTCGTGAAAATCAACTGCGCCGCCATCCCTGAAACCCTGCTGGAAAGCGAATTGTTCGGGTATGAGAAAGGCGCTTTTACAGGAGCGGAGGCCCGCAAGCCCGGGAAGTTTGAACAAGCCAACGGCGGCACGGTTTTTCTGGACGAAATCGGGGACATGCCCCTGGAAACCCAGGCGAAAATTTTAAGGGTCCTGGAGGAAAAGGAAGTGGACAGGCTTGGGGGGATGCGCCCCGTCCCCGTGGATGTACGGGTTGTCGCCGCCACCAATAGAAATATTCAGGAAATGGTCGATAATAATGAATTTCGGGAGGACCTGTTTTTTCGTTTGAATGTCTTTCCCATCCAATTGCCGCCCTTACGGGAGCGGCCGGAGGACATTCCTTTTTTGGTGGAGGCCTTTTTATCGCATTCCGATAAAGAGGCCTCGGTGTCTCCCCAGGCCATGCACATTTTATGCGCCCATCCATGGCACGGCAACGTGAGGGAGTTAAGAAACGTTGTTGAAAGCGCCCTGCTGTACAGCCAAAAAATCGTGGAGCCTGAACATCTGCCTCCGGCCCTTTCCGGCAGCATGGCGATCCCGACGCCTGTCGGGGTGTTTATTTCCGGGGAGGAGGAATCCCTGGACTTGGATTATCGGCTGCAGGAGTTGGAAAAAGGGATTTTGGTGGAGGCCTTAAAGCGATCGGACGGAGTGCAGGCTCAGGCCGCCCGTTTGTTGGGAATCAAGGAGAGGAGTCTTTGGCATCGGGTGAAGAAGTACGGAATTGATGTTTCCCAAATTCGCCGCCACACGCGCCAATAGTCCTTCATTTTTTGGTGGATAACCCTACAAAAAATGGAGATACGGCTTTTTAAAGGGTTTTTGACGAGAGTTTAATAATGAAATTTTTGCATATAACTATTTGTAAATTTTTCTAATAGTGTGCGTTAATTGTAAATTAACTATTATTTAGGGAAAAATGGCGCAGTATTTGCTTTATAGGACGGTAAAACCGAAGCACAGGCTCTTAAATATAACGCATGTTCCAAAAACTGAAACACTAAACAGGAAAGGAGTAGGGCCATGTTGAACAAATGGAAGAAAAAAGTCAGAGGCCAAGAGGGCTTCACCCTCATCGAAATCATCGCGGTTCTGGTCATCCTGGGCATCCTGGCCGCCGTGGCCGTGCCCAAGTACTTTGATTTGCAAGAGGATGCTGCAAAGGGTGCCGCGGAAGGCGCAGTGGCTGAAGGGATTTCCAGAATCAACCAGCACTTCGGCGAAGCAATTTTAGGGGGATCCACAGTTGGTGAAGTGACGTATGACAGCACCACTCTGGGGACAGATGCAGGTGATTTTGATCTTTCATATTCTGGTGGGGATGCCAATGGAGCAGGTCCGATTGTTGTGACTGCAACCGGCAACACTGGTCCGGTCGACGGATACACCGCATCAGCCTCTGTTCCCCGTCCGGGAAGCGTATAATTTGTTATGAGCAAAACTTAGGGCCATGGGCGTACTCACCGCCCATGGCCATTTTTGCCATACTATTTCTTTTAGGTTTTTCTTTCGATTACTGCCCTTGTGACGTTCATAATGGTTGCGAAGTCAGGATGATAAATCCGCACTGCCGACTGCGCTTCAATCTCCCGGAATGTTTCCGAGAACTTAAGGTTCTTTTGCAATTCCAGAAGAACAGTAACGCCAAACTCTGCAAGAACAAAGTCATCCATTTTGTTCCCCAATTCGATCAACGCCAAGATGGGGTCCACATGGTTTGGCATGCACCTGTGGGCGCATTTGTAAATATTGACGGCCAGGAAGGTTCTCCCCTGCTTCTTCATGCACTCCGCCATGATGAGGTAGGGATAAATCTGGTCAGGGGCTAGCATGGCTGCACTGGTTGCATTTGACAAGGCAGCTTGAAATTGCCCAGACTTAAATTGGATTTTCGCCTTAAGACAAAGGAGTTCATGATCGCGAGGTGCTAAGCAAAGGCCCATTTCTACCCATTTCATGGCCTGAGTCTCTTCACCTATCCACAACCATGAAAATGCTATTTGCTGGTGTATTAGAGGTGAGTCAGGTCGAAGGGCGTAAGCAGCTGAAAAAAAGGCTTTGGCGACCAAAGGATCTTTTTGATGAAACAATTCTATTATTCCAATATTATAAAGAATCCTTCCTCGAATATTGTTGTTGTCATAACGGTCCAAATGCAGGGCACGGGTGTTTAGTTGCATTGCAGACTCTGCCTTGCCGTCTTTCCATAACCATTTTGCCAGATTCATCGCAGGGACGCTGAGCCCGGGAGATTTTTGAACATTGTCCTCCCAGAACGCTATATTATTATCAAAAACTCTGTTGCGCATACGCGCTGTATGCCCGTTTGAGATCAAAACTGCGGTAACCAAGGCCATTGCGAGGAACAGAATCTCTTTCCTATCCGTGACTATTTTTAGCATGGCGAAAAGAAAAACAAATAGTGGGAGAAATAAAAATATGGAAGGAATGTAATTCCTATGTTCGAAAACTATTTCTATAGGGAGAAAGGTGCTTTCGATCACGTGGTTGAACAAAAAGAAGAGGATGCAAAAACTGACCAGAGGCATTTTTTTAATGAATGCACATGCTGAAAAAAAAAATCCCGCGATTATCAGTAAACTCCAGAGTGTGGAAATAGGATCCAGTAGCGATGTGGAGTGAGGGACGTCGTACAAAAAGGTCATCTTACTTGAGGTTGGATACAGCAGCAATCCGAAATACAGCATCATGACCCTTGGTTGGGTTATCAGCCTTTCCCACATGGTGAACGGACGGAATGAGTAATCCAGCAGTATCTTGAAAGGATTGTTCAGCAGGAAAGCCGTTAGTGCTCCCAAGGCGCAAATCCAGAAAGTCCATCTTGCAAACTTGATGATGTGTTCTTTGGTTGCCCCTTGAATCAGGATCAGTTCCAACAAGGCCAAAGAGGGCGCCAGCAATACCGCGTTTTCTTTGGAGGCCACGGCGCAAAGGCCGGAAATCCCGCACCCGACAAACCATCCCCATTTTACTTTCCCGCTGGAAAATCGTCCTTTAAGGTAGAAATACATGGCCGCAATGTAAAACATGCCGGCCATGGAGGTCATGCGTTGCACAATGTAGGTGACGGAGGTGACCTGGATGGGATGAATCGCCCAGAACACAGCGGTCAACAAGGCGAGAGGGTGGGAGAGGTCCCCGTATTTGTCCCGCAGCATGGGGAGGTTGAGCATGGCGTGGATAAACAAAAACAAAAAGCAGGCAGCCAGGTAATGGACGCCCAGATTGAAGACATGAAATCCTGTCACATCCAAGCCGCCTGTATAATAGTTCAAGGCGAAGGACAAAAAGGCCAAAGGCCTCCATAACCTGAATTCCCCTGTGCCTTCATCCCTGAACGGATCAGTCAGGGATTCAAAGTCCAACCGTTCCATACGAATATATTCATTATTAACGATTCTAGGATTATCGTCAAAAACAAACACCCCATGAAAGGAATTGGAATAAATAATGATCAATATAAAAAACAGAGAGATAAAGGCGAACGCGTAACGTCCTGAATTCGGGCTTTGCGGCCACCATTTTATATTTAGATCAAAGGATTTGGATAGTGCATTTTCTTGATTCATTTCCAGGAGGTTCACTCCTTTCCTTTATGTTTGGATCTTATCTGGAATTGGCGCGATGGGCTAATGCGGATGCCTTTTTTCAAGTAATTGTGAAACAAGCCAGAATCCCCCTCCCAGGGCGGCTTCCGTGCAGGTGTCGATCAAGCGCATGCCGATGGCTGCGGCGATCACCACCGGCTGCGGGATGATGACCGGCAAAATCAGAAAGATAATCCCCTCCCGGACGCCTATGCCGGCGGGCGCGAACAGCGCCGCCATCCCAATAAGCATGGCGCCGTAGTAGACGCCTGCAACCACCAAAAAATGCTGCCATTCCACGCTATATAGCGCCCTTATCAGAAAAAAGAAAGAGGCGCCGGTCAGCAAGGCGGGAACTCCGTATGCCCCGACCAGCCGCAGAACCATGCTGTAGGGCGGATATTTTTCCGGCGGAGCCTTTTTTGCCAGGCGAAAAACCAGGCGCAGCATAAAGGGCATGACCCAGGGCGTCAGACTGACCAGCATGGCCAGGGCGCCCAGACCGGAAATCCACTGGAGGCTCACAGGAACGTCCACAGACCCCCAGGTCACGGCCAGGGTTACGATGAGTCCCGAGGCGGCCGTGCTGGACAGGTGCTCGGTAATGGTGGCCGCTGTAATGGCGTTGTTGGGGTGGTTTTTATACTGATTGAACCGGACCAGCAAAATCGTCACTTTGCCGGGGACGTGCCTGCCCATGCGGGAGAGCAGCCAGGCCCTGCCGGTGGTCACGAAATCCTCTCGGATGTCGAAGGCCGCGGCCAGCCTGATCCAAACCGCCAGGTTGGCCAAATACCCTGCAGCGCAGCACAATATGCTCAGTGCAAGATAGGCGGGCGAGATATTGAGCGTATAGGCGCCAAGCTCCCTGGCGTGCCGGAAAATAACCCATCCCACAAAAGAGAGCACAAGCAAGAGCAAGGCCCTGCCGCACCACTTGGGGGCCTTTCCCGGTTTTGCGCCGGAGACCGTTTCCGGGCTAGTCTCCATCATCTGCCTTTTCGCTGGAAATCACCCGGCCCATGTGGTCGAAGCGCAGTTGGGTCACCTGTTCGGATATGAGGCCCATCAAAAAAACCACCACGGCGATGGTCATGAGCATGGCCGAGGTGGGGCCGTATCTTGTGTGCAGCACAAAAATTTTAAAAAGCCCGTAACCCAGGCCCGTCAAGAACATGAGCAGGCTGGCGGGCAAAAAGATTTTCAAGGGGGCGAACAGGGTGGCGATTTTCAGGATGATCAGGAAAAACCGGGCTCCGTCCCTGAAAATTTTTATCTTGCTTTTTCCTTCCCTCGCCGGGGCCGCAAAAGGCACATACACCAGGCTGTAACCGGTCCGGATGACCGCCAGGGTCAGGGTGGTGGGGTACGAAAAGGTATTGGGCAGCAGGTTGACGAACTCTTTGGCGATGGGCGTTTTGACGGCCCGGAAGCCCGAGGTCAGGTCTTCGATTTTCCGGTCGCTGACGTAAGACGCCAGTTGGTTGTACACGGCGTTGGCGAAACTGCGGTGCATGCTGGCCTGAGTGCCCGTGGACCGCGCCCCCACCACCAGGTCGTAAGGCCCCAGCTTTTCCAACAGCCGGGGGATTTCCTCCGGCGGGTGCTGACCGTCCGCGTCCATGAGAACAATGGAGTCTCCCTTGGCGTGACGAATGCCCGTTTTGACGGCCGCGCCGTTGCCCATGTTATAGGGATGGGTGCAAACCCGGGCGCCGGCCGCAAGGGCCATCTGGGCCGTTTGGTCCTTGGACCCGTCGTTCACCACAATAATCTCGTGGGACAGGCCCAGTTGCTCCATGACTTTTCGGACTCTTTCCACGATTTTGCCGATGGCTTGTTCCTCTTCATAGGCGGGCATAATCACGGATACGGAAATTGCTTCCTCTTGAAGGTGCGTCATTGTAAACCTGCGTGAATTGAATTGAAAATTTGGGGAAAAGTGAAACCTGATTTGACTTTATATGGCATATTGAGCCAAAATGTGTAAAGAATAAGTTAATATCCTAATATTATTTGTGACTTTTTTTCCTTAAGGGGAGTAAATCAGGTAAAGGCTTGGGCTCCCCTGCGTACAGCCGGACCGTGACGGGGGAACCATGGACCAGGAAGAGGAAAGACAGGCCGTTTTGGATGTCAAAGCGGGCGCAACCGATCGCTTCGCCCTCTTGGTGGACGCGCACAAAGGGGCGCTGTTCAACCTGGCCTGGCGCATGACCGGCAGCCGCTCCGACGCCGAAGACCTTGTTCAGGAAATATTTGTGCGGGCTTTTCGCAATCTTGGATCCTTTGACGCTGAAAAGCGTTTTTTCCCCTGGTTATACACCATCGGAATCAACCTGATACGAAGCCGCCTCAAGGCTGTTTCCAGGAGACGCCGGGTTTTGCAGGACCAGGAAAAGGAAGGGGCGAAAGAAGCCAGTCCCGAGGAGGCCTTTTTGGCAAAGGAAAGGGCTGACCAGGTGCAGGCCGCTTTGCTGAAATTAAATACGGGACAGCGCGAGGCCTTGCTCCTACGCTATTCTCAAGGCCTGACCTATGATGAGATTGCGGACATTTTACGCATCTCCAACAGCGCTGCAAAAATGCGGGCGGCCCGAGGGCTGGACCGCTTGCGTTCCATTTTACCGGAAACCTTGTTGGACAAAGGCTGATCATGAAACCGAAGGACGAAACAGTAAAGCAATGGATTAAAGACCTTAAACAAGCGGACCCGCCGGAGGACCTGACCCGGCATGTCATGGATCAAATTACGGCCAAGGCCGTGGATTCCCCTCCCCAGACGCTGGCCTGGGTCTTTTTTATCACGGGATTTTTTTTCTTTTGCCTGTTTGTGGTTTTGGCCGCGGGAGTTCGCTACTGGGCTCTGCAGGGAGTGGGGCTGGAGGGCTTGAATCTGGCCCGGAACGCCTCATTCATGGTTTCCCTTTTTATGGGGGCTGCCGGGTGCGGTTTAATCCGCGGAGGGAGAATCGGAGTCAGAACCGCCTATGCAGTAGGCTTAATCACGGCTTCGGGATGCATCCTGTCTTCCGTCGGCCTGTCCCTAAAATTGGCTGACCTGTCCGCCGCACTTGTTGTTTTGGGATATGGAGCTTGCGGGGCGGCCATTGCTCTTATTTTATTGAAGGAGTTACGGCGTAATGAGTATCACGGATATTAATAAGGCGGCCCGGACTCCAGGCTCCCAGCATGGCTTCACGCTTTTGGAAGTGGTGAGCGTCCTGCTGATAATCGGCATTCTCTCTGCCGTGGTTATCACCCGGGCCAGCATGTCATTGGACGTCACCATGGTGGCCGAGGCGGAGGCGCTCAAGGCTCAGTTGCGCTATGCCCAGAGAAGGGCCATGACAGGCGGAGATCCCTGGGGAATCAACATTAGCGGCAACTCCTACTCCATGTTCCAGTATGATGGAACTCGCAACACGGTTTCCATGCCGGGGGCGACCGATACTTCCCGCAATTTAGGATCGTTGGGGATTAGCGTGACCGGCGCCATTGTCAGTTTTGACTCTTGGGGCAGGCCTTGCACGGGCGACTCAGGAACCTCGCCGCGCACCAGCGATCTCACCCTGACCGTATCCAAAGGCAGTGTGTCCCGGACAATAACGGTTACTAAAAATACGGGGTTCATACCATGAAATGCTTAATCTTTAAAAATTCCAGCGGTTTTTCCCTTTTGGAGATTATTGTGACGCTGACGGTCGCCGCCGTCCTGGCCACCGTGCTGATTGCATTCACGGGGACCGCGGTCCAGCGCGCCGGCGAGCCGGCCGCCCGTTTGAGCAACATATACGGCCTGCAGCAGGTCATGGAGAACATAACCGGGTATTACGTGGACGTGGCCCATGGAGAAGATGCTCTGTCCAGGCTGTACAACGCCATCGAAAGCGAAGACACGGACCCTTCCACCGGTTTCGGCGCTTACAAATCCTCCAAGTCCTGGGTGTATTACAATGCCAGCCGTGAGGAAGTTACGTCCAGCACACAAACGGATGACACCATGCTCAAAGTCGTTTTGGAGCCAGTGGCCGGAGAATCCACCATCAAACTCACGGCCTTTTTTGTGAGATAAGCAGGCCCCGCGCCTATTCATTGGAGATTATCCATGAGAAGACATACTAAGAACAGCGGGTTTACTTTGGTTGAAATGATCGCCGTTCTGGTGATTGTGGGAGTTCTGGCCGCCGTGGCGGGCATGGGAATCGTCAAAGCCGCGCAAGCCTTTGCGTTCAACAGCGAGGCGACGGCGCTCTCGCAAAAAGCGGAGCTCGCCATGGACCGCCTGCGCCGGTCTTTGGAAAACCTGACGGACATTTCCTCGGCCGCTTCAAGTTCCATCGGCGTTTCGCGTTTGAGCGGCGAAACCATTGTCACCGAACGCTACTATGTCAGCGGAAGCGACTTGATGCTTACCAGCTCGGAAACCGGCGCCGGGACCAACACCCTCACCGATCTGGTCGACTCTTTCAGCCTGTCTTACAAAATGGCCGATGACTCGGCGTGGAGCTTCGGCTCCAATCTCGAGGACCTCGCACGCATAGAGTTCACCCTCACCATGGAAGGCCCGAACGGGACCAGCATGTCCTTCGCCAATTATGTGGTGCCCAGAAACACATATATTCCGGATATCCAGAGGCGCTATTATCCGGCGGGCTCCACCACGGGGTCCGCTCCGGGATGTTTTGTGGCCACCGCGGCCTTTGGAAGCGACTCCGACTCCCGGGTTTTCGCCCTCACCCAATTCCGGGATCAATACCTGACGCAATACAGCCTGGGGCGCTGGTTTTTGAATTTTTACAATGAGAACGGTCCGGGCATGGCCCAGACGCTTCACTCCCATTATTGGCTGAAATCCCTGGTGCGGCTGCTTCTTCTCCCGGCGGCGGGATTCGCCTTCCTGGCCATATACTTTCCCTTGGGATTTGTTTTAATCGGCGCAATGGCCTGGCTGCTGGCCCGGCTGGTCATTGCGGCCCGAAATGAGCGCAGGAAAGCGGGCGCCGCCCCTGCAGGCGCCTCGGGCGCGGTGCTTTTAAGCCTGGTGATCGCCATGGTTGTCATGGCCGCCCTCGGAGCAGGCATGGTTTCCATGTACAGCGCCTCCAATACGTCTTCTGCGGCCACCCCCTTTACCGCCAGGGCTCACTATATCGCCGAATCCGGACTTCGTTACGCCGGGTGGATTCTGGAAGACAACCTTAACGATGACACCTTCATCACCACCGATTTGCACAAAAAAACCTTTGCCGTGGATGATGACTCCTTTTATCTGGAAATCCTTACCTACTGGTACGACATAGGAACCTCCACAACGCCGTCTTCCAACCTCAGCGCTTCCGCTTGGGGCGGGCTGCCCAAAAAAGTGCTGACAATCCCTGATGACGCCGGAGGATTCCTTACCGTGGAAAAATCCGATGGATCCTCGGAACTGGTCAGGTACAACAGCATAACCGTTAACGCCGCATCGGACGATATAGGTTTTAGCCTTACTTCGACGCCTTCCGGAACATATAAATCCCGCGGCCGCATTTTGCCTGCGGCCAAGATTCCATCTGCGGGGACCATCCGGGCGGCGAATTTAGGCGATTCATCCGGCGACAACCTGGAAATCGACCTGGACTCTCTTGCCGGCGAAAACGACACCTTCCTTTTCCCGAAAATGATGGGCATCATCACCCTGACCGATGCATCGAACAAAGATTGGTACATCATGTACGATTCGGTGGATTATGACGGCGACAAGCTGGTGGGGATAAGAAATTGCCCTGGCAGGACGGCGCTGCCCTCCGGCGGGATTACCGTAAATGCAGCGACTCCGGTCCAACTGGAACGCTACGCCCAGTTCATCTCCACCGGAAAGGCGGGCTCAGGCGGGTTTGAAGCCCAGGACACCATTAAGAGAAGCCAATCCATGGGCGCCGTGAGCATGTTCCGGGGCGTGGAAGGCGGCATAGACTTTAACGACCCCAATGACATCAACAAGGTCGATCCCGTTTTAGGCTCAGCGGCCATTGAAAACGGGGCGATCAAGATTACAGGCACGGAGCAGACTTATTCTTACACCGAACCCGTTGTCTACCAGCAGGAAAGCCTGATCGCCGTGGACTGGCAGGACGAACTCATCGATACACTAAACCTGGAGGATATCTGGAACAGGTCCTCCAGATTGCTCAGCTACGATCTCCAGGTAAAGGTCAAGTTCACCGAAAACCAGGACGACCTGACCGCGCCTTACGTGAATGTGCCCGGAAGCTACATGCCCGGCTTGTCCTTCAGGACGTATTGCAGCGGAGGACAGTGCAACTACTACGGCCTTTCCTTCATGCGGGGCGTTCAAGGGAGGACCGAAGTCTCTTCGGGCGGCGATGGATGCGGCGGCGGCGACTCCACTTATGAAGAGGATGACGACATTGCAGACGGTTTCTTTACGGAACACGGTGGAAGTACTGATATATCCACCAGGTGTGGTAGTTATTCCGGCTGGGATGACATCGCGCCCAAGGACGGCGTCCCCTATCTTATGTTCTGGCAAAAATACCTGGATCCGGACGACGACTCGGGAAGCGGTTGCGGGGGAGGGGGAGAGTCGCTTTTTGATTGGATTTCCTATGTACAGCTAGTGAATGTGGAGGTAGTGCAAATCTATTATTACGAGCCGGTCACTTGCTACTATGCAGACAGGGATGAACATGATGTAAACTGGGCCGGAGGCTGGTATGAAGGAACTATCTCCGGAGATCTCCGAAACTCTGAGATGCGGGATTGCAGTAGGAGGCACAGAGATGTTTGGTATCGGCAAGGGCCTTACACTGCCTGGAAACTCACGGACAAGTACGGCTTGTTCCGCACCAGCAATGTGGAGGGCGTCACCGTACTGGGCATTCCGGGCGGCGCCGTTGTGCGCGATCCTGCAACGGTCAGCGCCAACTCCTCCACTGCTGGAAGCCCCAAGGCTAACGTGGCCTACATCGTAGACCCGGAAAATACCAGCGACACGTATCAGCAATCCAAGGGAACCAACAATTATCGCATCTATCCCAAGGAATGGGCCACGCTCATGGTGCGGATCATTGAAATGCAAGGCGATTTTGACTGCGACGGCGCGGAAGACAACCGGGTTAACGCCATAGCCATGTACGCGGCGTCTCCGGACGCCAACGGATCGAATGCCGCATCAGACGACAAGGACGGCAACCGGGCGGCCTATGCAAGAAATTCGCCGGTCAAATGGCCGGAGGATGCGGAATATTTCACCTTGGGCGTCATGGGCTCACGCCATTACACCAGCAAGGAGATTACGGCGCCCAGAGGCTGCGGCGATGACTACAGCATTGTCAGGCTGGCCGGCCGGGGCCAGGATACCGATGGCGACTACGTCGTGACCTATTCCGGCACCTTCACTACGGAAGATTACGATTTTACCTCCAATGTGGAGGAAGTGGAATTCGGCCTCCACACATTGGGAATTGACGCAACGGCGGACTCTAACGGAAACCCAACGGAGACCTGTTACTTCGACGATTTGTACTGGTCATTCTGGGAGGGCGGCGCCACGGGAGTCATGCCTGGCGTGCAGCAGCAATAATGGGTGACGGCCGCACCGCTCCGGCTGGAAACGCCTTTGCCGGACGGTGCGGCTATTGAAAAACCGCCTCCTGTCATATTGGATTCGCCTGACGAACGTTTTTCGCTTTAATAATGCGCTGAATGGATTTCGAGAGATCCCGGGGTTGAGCTTGGATTATATCTTGGTTAAAAAACCGCGTTGTTTTTTGGTTTATTATTTATACTGGGTTCCATACACCCTGGTCTACGAAGCTACCAACCGCTTCCTTTTGTTCCCTCCCACCCAACTTGAATTCACATGGCTGGATGCAAACCTGCCTTTTGTTTCCTTTCTTGTGCCCGTTTATGTAAGCTACCTTTTATTCGGTTGCCTGATACTGGCGAACTCCAAAGATAACCAGGAGTTGAATGACCTGTTTTACCTGA
The DNA here is from genome assembly GCF_000429905.1 of Desulfatibacillum aliphaticivorans DSM 15576. Lineage (NCBI taxonomy): Bacteria > Pseudomonadati > Thermodesulfobacteriota > Desulfobacteria > Desulfobacterales > Desulfatibacillaceae > Desulfatibacillum > Desulfatibacillum aliphaticivorans. The sequence goes on from NZ_AUCT01000027.1 coordinate 47,608, forward strand.
CACACTTCCAGTTGCTGGTGTGCGCCCTGTTTTTCGTGTTTTTTCCCGTTTCATTTCCCAGGCACGAGTATTACGCCGGCTCGGCGTTCACGAAAGTATTCCTTGATTTTTGGCTGTGGTTCGACGCTCCCAACAATTGCTTCCCCAGCCTGCACACGGCCAACTGCGCCCTGGCCATCCACTATAGCCTGGGCAAAAAATGGCAGTGGTTGTTTTGCTTTTGGGGAGGAATGATTATTGTTTCCACGGTGCTGTGCAAACAGCATTACATCGTGGATCTGGCTGCTGGATTATGCGTTTATCTCTTATCCATTCGATTTAAAGAGTGGGTCCTGGACCCCTGGAAAGGCGCCGCCGGGGCCGTTGCCTAAGGAGAGGATATGTATCCCCAGATACACATTGGCACAGGGTATATCAGTTCCTACAACGTCGCGCTGTTAACGGCTGTCCTGTGCGGATGGGCTGCGTACGTGCTGGGGGACGCCCGCTTGTGGGAGGCGTCCACTCCTTTGGCCAGGGTCAAGAAATTGCTGGGCCTGTCCCTGGCGTTTTGGCTTCTTGGCGTGCTCTGCCTCCAGGCGACCGTCTATTTTCATTTTATCTTTGACAACATATCCGACAAGGTTTGGGACAAACTGTCCATGATGGACATTGTGTTCGCCCATCCGCTAAAAACCATCAAAGTGCTTTACGGGCTTATTTTCGCCTTTCCCCTGGGGATTTTTTTGATCTCCCTGGTGGACAGGAGCGAGCGTTTTTATGATCTGCTGAACAAAAAAACCTTTATCATATTCCTGGTTCTCGGGTTCGCCAGGGTGGGGTGCTTTCTGAACGGATGTTGCTACGGCATATGCTCCGACACCTTCGGCGTCCGCTTCCCCATGAATTCCGTGGCGGCCTGGGAGCACCTCAGGCGCGGCCTTACAAGAGGCTTTGTGGCCCCTCCCTCCCTGCCGGTCATTCCCACACAGGCTATCAGCGCTGTTTTTCTCTTCGCCCTGGCTTTTTTCGCTTTGCGCGCCTCCTTAAAAAATAAGTCCCACGTGTTTTTTCATTATGTTTTTTATTATGCAATATTCCGTTTTTTCATTGAATTTTTAAGGGCGGACATTGACAGGGCATACTACGGCCCGTTATCCGCCTCCCAGTGGATTTCCCTCTTTATCTTTCTGCTATACGGCCTGTGGCGCAGGTTCGGCAGAAAAACTTCATCGACTGTGTAATAAACGAATAGTGCGTGTAAAGGCGGGGAATAGTTGAAAAACTGAATTTTTTGCTTTTTTCTTCAAAAAAAACCTTGCCAAAACCTGTTTTTCAGAGTTAATTTTGCTCCCGGAGACTACTACTGTTCTATTCAGATGGCCTTGACCGTCTTCAAATTTCAACCCCCCAAGATTTTTGTGTGAGTTCCAAACCGCCCATAGTAGGGCGGAGAGTCATAGCCGTAGCATTTCTTAATCGCACCACTATGTAAGGAGGATTTTCATGCAGATCAACATCGGGAGTTTTCTTACCAAACGCGCCCAACACAGCCCTAACATGGAAGCCCTGGTTATCGGCGGGCTCCGTTTCACCTATAAGGAGTTGAACGAGCGGTCAAACCGTCTTGCCAACGCAATGAAGTCCGCAGGGATAGGACCGGGAGACCGGGTGGCCTATCTTGGATTGAATGAAACGGAGTTTTTCGATCTTTATTTCGGCCTGGGAAAGTTGGGCGCCATTCTGGTGCCGGTGAACTTCCGCCTCGCCCCGCCTGAAGTCCTATACATCATCAACAATTGCGAAGCCTCCAAAGTAGTGGTGGGAACGGATTTTTTCCCGGTGATTGACGCCATCAAGGGCGATCTTTGCACCAACAGCATTTATGCGCTTGGCGATTCCATCCCGGAATGGGCTCAAAGCTACAGTGACTTCCTGGCATCCGGCTCTCCGGACGAGCCCGTGCATGTGGGCGGCGACGACGACACCCTGACCATCCTGTACACCTCCGGCACCACGGGCAAGCCCAAGGGCGCGGAACTGACTCACGCGGGCTACTTCCACGAAGCGGTCAACCTCCGGGCCACTCTGGGCGACGTAGGAACCAAGATGCTTATGCCGTTGCCTTTGTTCCATATCGGAGCTCTGGCGCCCGTGCCCCATTGCGTGCAATTTGGAATGACCATGGTTTTCCAGAGGGCCTTTGACCCGGCGGAATTCCTCCAACTGCTGGCCACGGAAAATATCTCCTGGTTCGGTTCCGTGCCCCAGGTGCTCATGTTCCTGCGCTCCGTGCCCCAGTTTGAGACCTTTGACTGGAGCAGCATCAGAATGGCCTTGGTCTACGCCGCGCCGGTTCCCGTAACCCTGATCAAGGAATTCGCCGAAAAGGGCATGAACGTACGTCAGCTTTACGGCATGACCGAGTGCACCGGTCCGGCGGCCGTCATCGATGCGGACAAGGCCATTGTCAAAGCCGGCTCCACCGGCCCGGCCATGTTCCATTGTGACATCAAACTGGTGGACGACAAGGGCGAGGAAGTGCCCACTGGCGAATTGGGCGAGCTCCTTCTTTTGACCACTCATCCCATGAAAGGCTACTGGAACAATCCCGAAGCCACGGCGTCGACCATCATTGACGGGTGGATTCATTCCGGCGACATGGCCAAGATGGATGAGGACGGCTACCTGTACATCCTGGACCGGAAAAAGGACATGATCATCTCCGGCGGCGAAAACATCTATCCCGCGGAAGTGGAGGACACGCTCCTCAGCCACCCCGCCATTGCGGACGTGGGCGTCATCGGCGTACAGGATGAAAAATGGGGCGAGGCGGTCAAGGCCGTCATCGTTTTGAACAAGGAGCAAAGCCTGACCCAGGACGAGCTTATTGAATGGTGCCGCGACAAGCTGGCCCGTTTCAAGACTCCCAAGCAGGTGGTGTTCGCCGAGGAAATCCCCAGGACTCCCACCGGCAAGATCCTCAAACGCATCCTCAGAGACCAGTACAATCAATAGTCCTGATTTCTCAATATTAGCTTGAATACAAACAGGCCGGAGAGGAAACATCCTCCCGGCCTGTTTAGGTTTGCGGCGAATTATCTTGCAATTGCTATTGGGCGCCGCCTCCCAGAACCGTGTACAAGCGAATCTGGTTGGCCAGCTTGGCGATGCGAATGTCGATCAACTGCTGCTGGGCCGAGTACAAGGAGCGCTGGGCGTCCAGGACGCTCAGATAGCTGTCGATGCCCTTGTCGTAACGTACGCCGGCCAGAGTGTAAGACTTGTCCAGGGCTTCCACCAGGGCCTCCCCGGCGGAGAGTTGCTCGCCCACCGTGTTTTCCACGGCGATGGCGTCTGCCGTTTCCCTGAATGCGGTCTGGATGGCCTTTTCATATTGCGCCACGGCGATGTCCATATCCGCCTGCGAAACTTTGTAGGCGGAGTAAACCCTGGGGTCGAAAATGGGCACGGAAATCTGGGGCATGAAGCTCCAGGTTCCCTGACCCGAGCCGAACAGGTCGCTTAGTTCCACACTGGCCGTTCCCACGGACCCGGTCAAGGCGATGCGCGGGAAGAAAGCCGCCCTGGCCGCGCCGATGTTGGCGTTGGCCGCCTTTAACTGATGCTCGGCCGCCAGGATGTCGGGCCTGGTGAGCAGGGTTTCAGAAGGAATTCCGACCGATACGCTTTTAAAAGGCTGCACGTTTTCCAGCTTTTGAGGAAACACCCGCTCCGGCAGGGGAACCGTAGTCCCGCTGAGAAGGATGAGGGCGTTTTTATCCTGGGAAATCAATCGCGTGAATAAAGCGATGTCGCCCCTGGCCGTTTCCACCTGGGTTTGGGCGCGGAGCAGGTCCAGTTCGGAAGCCAGACCCAGCTCGAACCTGCTTTTAATCAGGTGGTAGGCGTCCTTTTGGCTTTGCAGCGTGGATTCCGAAAGTTTCAGGTGCTCCTGGTCCGCCGCCAGTTTCAGGTAGGCGTTGGCCACTGCGGATATCAGGGCGATCTGCGCGCTGCGCTGCGCCTCTTCAGTCGCCAGGTAGCTTTCCAGGGCGGCGTCTTTCAGGCTTCTGATGCGGCCGAAAAAATCCGCTTCCCAGGCGGTCACGCCCAGGTCCACCCTGTAGCTATCCGACTCTGTGATCTGACCGGAGTAGGAGAGGTCCGCAGGGGTTTTGGTATGGGACGAAGACCCGCTGGCGCCAATGGACGGAAACAGCTCCGCCTTCTGGACGCCGTACAAGGCCTGGACCCGCTGCACGTTCAGGATCGCCAGCTTAAGGTCCCGGTTATTTTCCAGCGCGGTTTGAATGACCACCTGCAAAGCCTGATCCGTAATGAACTCCCGCCACTCCAAATCCATTGGTTGGGAACGCTCCGCCACAGCCTGAGCCGCGGCCTGCGCTTCCGGCCAGTCCTGGCTGACAGGAGCCTCGGGCCTGGTGTACTGGGGCTTGAGGGAGCATCCTGCAGCCAGCAGGGTTAAACCGACAACGGGGATTATCAAGTATCTTTTCATAATTCCTATCCTTCGGCTGGCGCCGTTTCGGGTTCTTCCTCGTTTGCTTCGGACGATTGAGGTTGAGCGCCGGTCAGTTTTTTTCTGGGGATGAACAGCCTGGCGATTATCACGTAAAACAACGGCGTGAACAAGGTGACCAAAACCGTACCTGTCACCATGCCGCCGAGCACCGAGGTGCCGATGGCTATCTGGGCGCCGGCGCCGGCGCCATTGGCCAGGAACAAGGGAAGCACGCCGAACCCGAAGGCCAGCGATGTCATGATAATGGGCCTGAACCGCAGCTTGGCGCCTTCCAGGGTGGCCGAGACCAGATCCATGCCTTCCTCCCGCTTGGCTTTGGCGAACTGAACGATCAGAATGGCGTTCTTGGTGGTCAGGCCCAAGGTGGTCAGCAGCCCGATCTGGAAGTACACGTCATTAGGCAGGCCGCGCAGAGTCGTGGCAAACACGCCTCCAATGGCGCCCAAAGGCAATGCCAGCAAAATGGAGATGGGAATGGGCCAGCTTTCATACAAGGCCGCCAGGCACAGGAAGATCGCCAGGATGGAAAAGGCGTACAAGAGGCCCGTCTGAGAGCTTGCCATCCGCTCCTGGTACGAAATGCCCGTCCAGTCGAAACCAAAGCCCTGCGGCAGCTTGTCCATGATTTCCTCCATGGCTTGCATGGCTTCGCCCGAACTTCTGCCCGGCGCCGCTTCCCCCTGAAAGTTGATGGAGGGAAAGCCGTTGTACCGTTGAAGCTGCTGGGCGCCTTCGGTCCATCGTCCCGTGGCCACCGAGGAGTAGGGAACCATGGTCCCGGAATTGCCCCGGAAGTAAAGCTTGTTCAGATCCTCCGGCAGCATGCGGTGGGGAGCGTCAGCCTGAATATACACACGCTTGACGCGGCCCGCCTGGATAAAGTCGTTTACGTAAGCGCTTCCAAAAGCGGCGGAAACGGAGCTATGGATGACCGACAAGGGCACTCCCAGCGTTCCCGCTTTCTCCCAGTCCACGTCCACCCGGTATTCCGCCTGGTCAGGAATGGCGTTGGGCCGCACGTTGGCCAAGCGGTTGTCTTGGGACGCGATGCCCAGCAATTGATACTCCGCGGCAACGAGGGCTTGGTGTCCTAAACCGCTTCGATCCTGCAACTGGAAGTCAAAACCCTTGGCCGTGCCCAATTCCGACACGGCGGGCGGCGTAAACGCGTAAGCGCGGGCGTTTCGGATTTGGAAGAACCGCATCATGGCCCTGCCTGCCACGGCGTCCGCCTTCAAATCAGGCCGAAGTCTGAGGTCCCAATCCTTCAGTTTAATAAAGGCAAGTCCGTTGTTCTGGCCCATGCCTGCGAAGCTCATCCCTGAAAGCGTCAGAACTGATTTGACGGCTTCTTTTTCCTGCTCCAGAAAATAATCCTGGATTTCAGCCAAAATCTCGTCCGTCTGCTCCATGGTGGACCCGGTGGGCAGTTGCACCATAGCCAGAACGATTCCCTGGTCTTCATTGGGCAGGTAAGCCGTGGGCATTTGCTGGAAAAAATGAACGAAAGCAAACACGATTCCAATGAAGCAAAGCATGAAAACCACTTTAAACCTGAGAATGCCCCCCACCATCATTAAATAGATGTCCCGAACCCAGTTGAAGCCCCTGTTGAAAAGATCCACAAAGGCGCGAAGCGGAGTAAATGTCCTTTTACCCTTCCGGGTTTGATGCCCTTCCTTAAGCAAGGAAGCGCAAAGCACCGGGGTCAGAATCAAGGCCACAACCACGGAAAGCAGCATGGCCGAGATAATGGTCAGAGAAAACTGGCGATAGATGACGCCCGTGGAGCCGCCGAAAAAAGCCATGGGGCCGAACACGGCGGAAAGCACCAGGCCGATGCCGATCAGGGCGCTGGTGATTTCGTGCATGGACTTGCGGGTGGCCTCCTTGGGGGGCAGCCCCTCCTCCTCCATGATGCGCTCCACATTTTCCACGACCACGATGGCGTCGTCCACCAACAGGCCGATGGCCAAAACCATGGCGAACATTGTCAGCATGTTGATGGAAAAGCCGAACAAACCCAGCACGCCGAAGGTGCCCAGCAAAACCACGGGCACGGCGATGGTGGGGATGAGCGTGGCCCGGAAGCTCCCTAAAAACAGAAGCATGACCAAAAACACCAGGAAGACCGCTTCGAACAGGGTCTTGACCACTTCGTGAATGGCCACCCGAACAAAGGGGGTGGTATCGTAGGGGTAAGTCACCTTCAGTCCTGGCGGAAAGTATTTTTCCATTTCTGCAAGTTTGTCCCGGACGTTTTGGGCGGTCTCCAATGCGTTGGCGCCTGCCGCCTGCCGAATGGCCAGGGCCGCCGAAGGCTGGCCGTTGAACAAGGGCACGACCGCGTAGCTTTCCGACCCCAACTCTGTCCTTGCAACGTCTCCGACCTTGATGACCGAACCGTCAGGATTGTTCCTGATGGGAATGGCGGCGAACTGCGCAGGCGTTTGCAAAAGGTTTTGCACGACAATGGAGGCGTTCATTTTTTGGCCTTCCACCGCCGGCTGCGCGCCGAACGCCCCGGCCGAAACCTCCACGTTATAAGTCCTTAAGGCGGCGATCACGTCCTGAACCGTCAGGTTGTAGCTGTTCAGCTTGTCCGGGTTAAACCAGATCCGCATGGCGTATTGGGGGCTGAACGCCTCCACCTCGCCGACTCCGGGAACCCTTGCCAAAACTTTTTCCAGGTTGGAGTTCACGTAGTCGGCCAGGTCGCTGTAGTCCATGGACCCGTCTTCGGAAATGATGCCGACGATGATCAGGTAGTTCCGGGTGGACTTGCTGACGCTGACGCCCTGGCTTTGGACCACCTCGGGAAGGCTGGGCATGGCAAGCTGCAGCTTGTTCTGCACCTTGGCCCACGCCATGTCGGGATCGCTGCCCGGCACGAAGGTCATTTCAATCCTGCCCACGCCTGACGAACTGCTCTCCGCGGACATATACAGCAGGTTTTCAAAACCAACCATTTTTTGTTCGATGATCTGGACCACCGTGTTTTCCACGGTTTCCGCCGAGGCTCCGGGGTACATGGCCTCAATAGCGATGGACGGCGGTGCGATGGGCGGATACTGGGATATGGGCAGGTTGTAGATTGCCAGCCCGCCCGCCAGCATGATGATAATGGCGATAACCCAGGCGAAAACCGGGCGATCCAGGAAAAAATTTGCTAACATCGTCTTTCTCCTTTTAAGCCTCTGGCTGCGCCTTGGGAGCGGCGGCGCCGGCGCCGGTTTTTGCCATATCAGCGACCCTTACAGTCGCTCCTGGGCGGATTTTCTGGGATCCCTCCACAATAACCCGGTCTCCGTCGTGCAGGCCGGAAGTCACAAGCCACTTGTCCCCGATGGCCCTGTCCAGAGTCAGAAGCCGCTGCTCCACCACATTGTCCTTGTTAACCACGTAAGCCAAAGGCAGCCCTTTGGGGTTGCGCCGCACCCCGTCCTGGGGCGCCAGGATGGCGTCCTTAGCCACGCCTTCCTGGACGACGGCGCGGACGAACATGCCGGGCAGCAGGGTCTGGTCCGGGTTGGGGAAGACCATGCGCAGGGTGACGGACCCGGTTGTGGGGTCAACGGTAACGTCTCGGAACTCCAAGGTTCCTTTGTGGGGGTATTCCGTGCCGTCCTCCAGCATCAGGCCCACTTCAGCCTGTCCCTCTCCGTCGGTCTGGATTTCGCCGCTCTTGGCCAGCTTGGAAAGCCGCAGCACGTCCAGCGTGGATTGGGGAACATCCACAAACACAGGGTCGGTCTGCTGAATAGTTGACAAAGCAGTAGGCTGATAAGCGGTGACAATGGCGCCTTCCGTCACGGCGGACCTGCCTATGCGGCCGGAAATGGGCGCCGTGATTTGTGTATAATCCAACTGGATGCGTGTGGTCTTCAGGGCTGCCTCCGCCTGCTTGATGCTCGCTTTGGCCGAGGCTAAAGCCTTTCGCTCGCTATCCACCTGGGCCTTGGCGGCCTCCAGGGTGGCGCGAGCCACTTCCACCTGAGTCACCGCCTGGTCCCGCTCGCTGGCGGAAACGGCCTGCTGCTCATAAGCCTTGGTAAATCTATCGCCGTTGGTCATAGCCAACTTGTATGACGCCTCGGCCTGGGCCACGCCGGCCATGGCCGCTTCCAGGCCGGCCTGAGCGCGGTCCGCGGACTTTTTGACGGCGGACAAGTTGGCTTCGGCGTTTTCGTAAGCCGCCTCAAAGGGCGCCGGATCGATCTGATACAAGACCTGGCCGGCTTCCACGTCCGCGCCTTCCACAAACAGGCGCTTTTGGATCAGCCCGTTTACCTGGGGCCGGATCTCGGAAATCAGGAAAGGCGAGGTGCGTCCGGGCAATTCCGTGGTGAGCGTGACGGACTGCGGCGAGACCGTAACCACTCCCACTTCCGGCGGCGGCATGGCCGCTGCTGGTGCAGCAGCGTTCTGAGGTTGTTGCTCGTTGCATCCGAACAATAAGGATGCGAACAGCAAAAAGGCTAATAAGCCGATCAACCGGTAGGCGTCTTGTTGGCGGGGCAATGTCATTGATGTTCTCCCAATAAAAAAAATGGTTCAAGGGCGCAGGCAATATCATGCGCCCGGTGTGTGGAATATGGATTTAGTCTTGGATAAGCCCTTTAAACAGGATGTTTAAAATCACGTCGGGATCTTCCGGATAAGGATACTGCTCGGGATTTTCTATCCAAGACAATAAAAAAGAGTGCGTAATGTTGTCCAAAGACTTGGCTAAAATATAGGAATCTCCGATGCGCTGGAAAGTCCCTTTTTTCATGCCGCTTTCAAAAACCGCCGCTACATCTTTCATCAAGCTGAGGCGTTTAGTCTGGATTTTAGAATCCAGTTCTGTGATAGCGCTGTCGGAGGCCTGTCGAAGCTCTGCATGAAATATGCGTATTTTGGAGGCGTTATTTAAGAAATATATCCCTTTCGCCCTGACAAGGCTCCGCAATTTTGCAACCTCGTCCACGGGTTCGTCAAGGACTTTGGTTAACTGTCCCATAAATTTTTCCGTTTCTTCGAGCATGGACTCCTGGTACAAATCCCCCTTGCTCTTGAAGAAATTGTAAAGGGTGCCTACGGCAAATTCGGCCTGGTCGGCGATTTCCTGCATGGAAACGCCGTGATAGCCCCTCTCTGAAAACAAGATGTGGGCCGCCGCCATGATTTCACGCCTCTGGCGCTCCCTTTCCCTTTCTTTCCTGGAAAGCCGTTTTCCCTTCATGATTTTACCTCTTAAAGAATATTAATTCACGAGAATGAACTATTCCTCATTCCGTGAATTTAGATTCATAAAATAGAACTAAACCTCATAAAGTCAAGGGGATTTTCTTTCTTAACCAAAAAGAAACCTGCCTCGTACATATTATGGTCCAGGCCTTTTGGCTGGTTCTCAGCTTTAACTGCCTGAAAATTATATTATAGTTGTATTTTAAATATGGCGGGCCTTCTCGGGCCAAGCAGGAAGGAAAAAGTTGCCGCCTGAGTCGTTTTTTGAACGCGAAAATATTTCCCGGGCCTGGGCCGCTTCCAAAGGCATGAAATCTTGACGCCGTTGTTTTCAGGATTCATTTTGACGCCAGAATTTTGGCGTCTGCTGAGAATAGGGAGGCTATTTCCGGCGCCAATAGGGCTTGCAAAAACATGGGATGGAAGACCTTGTGTCCGCCCATCAAATGGGCCGTATCCGCCCCGGCCATGGCATGGACCTTGCTTTGTTTGAAGGGAGGAAATCAGCACGTCCCGCCCTAAATGCGGGGCTGTTTTACACATATTCAAAAAATCAGGAAGTTACATGAACAGCGCCTCTATCGATATTTCGGCGGACAAGCTGCGCCAGATGCGTGCTGCCTGCGCTTGTCTCTTTTCGCCTCGTCAAGCAAATGACGATGTCTTTTTACGCTCCCTTGACATGGAGCAAGTGCGCAAGGCCTTCCGGGAAAAAGCCCGGCATTGCCACCCTGACCTGCATCGGGGGGAATCCAGCCTGGCCGCGGCGCGATGGTCCGAGCAATTCATGAGAGCCCGTCAGGCCTACGAGCTGATTATCGACTGCATTCCCAAAGAGGAGACGGCGGTCCGGAGGCCTCTCCCCAGGATCATCGCCGTGGGCGGCGCAAAGGGCGGCATAGGAAAAAGCATCCTGGCCGCCAATCTGGGCGTGCATTTGGCGCGTTTGGGCCGAAAGACCGTTGTGGTGGACCTGGACCTGGGCGGCGCCAACCTGCATTTGTACATGGGCATGACTCGCATGCAGCGCAGCATCAACGATTATTTGGATCGGACCGCCCCGACCCTGGAAAGCATCATGGCGCAGACCAAGCACGGCCCCTGGCTGATCGGCGGGGACAGCTCCCGGCTGGGCGCCGGAAACATTCCGTTTGCGGTCAAGATGCGCCTGATCAAGGCCATCAAAAGCCTGGACGCGGATCACGTCATCCTGGACCTGGGCGGCGACACCTCCTTCAATGTCATGGATTTTTTCCTGTCCGCGGACCGGGGCCTGGTTTTGACCACCTGCGATCCCGCGTCCTATTTGGAGGCCTACAATTTCATCAAGGTTGGGCTTTTCAGGAAGTTGAACCGGATTTTCGGAGAGGAAAATCCCGTCCCTGCAAAACGGTATAAGCCTCTGGAGGAATTGATTCGCACGGCGACCATGCCCAAGGGGGACCAAAAAGCCTGCACGGTGACCGACATCCTGTCCCGGGTGGAGTCCCAGCAGCCGGCCTACGCCCAGGCAGTCAGAAAAGCGGTCTCCGGGTACAGCCCGTTTTTGGCAATCAACCGGGAGAATCGGCCCGCCAAGACCCAGAACGTGGTGGACAGGATCAGGGAGGTTTCCCGAAAAATGTTGAACATCGACGTCCAGTACTCCGGCTGCCTTCCCAACGGGGAGGAAGTGGAAAACAGCGCCCGCTGCCTGGTTCCGGTTCTCTCCCAATGCCCCCACGGCGAGTACAGCAAAGGCGTTCAGGCCCTGGCCGCCCGGTTAGCCTAAAAAGGCATACGCTGGATGGGCTGCCGCGCCCGAAACTTTAGATTTTGAGGCCCAGCGCCCGGCAGAAAAAGACGGCGTAATTCACCAGAGCGGGATATGGGGCATTCCCGGGGCCGGCGGGTTGAGTTTTCAACACATCCTCAAAAAACAGATGGCAAAAAGGGCACACGGTGCAAAGTATATCAGCTCCGGAGTTTGCAGCGTTTTCCAGCTTGCCCCTGGCTAGTTTCAGAGCCAGGTCGCGGTCTGCGCCCAGTACAGGAGCGCCGCAGCAATCCATTTTACGGCTCCATTCAATGGGCGTGGCGCCTGTCGCCGCGGCCATTTCGTCCAGGATGGTCGGGACAAAAGGATCATCAAAACCCATGACGTTTGCCGGGCGTATAAGATGACATCCATAGTGGCAGGCCGCCTTCGAATCCTCCATGGGCCTGACAACCTTTCCGGCTATTCCGTCCGGCCCGGCGGCGGCGGCGATCACAGCCAGGGCATGCTCCACACGCACCCGCCCCCGGTACTCCAGGTTTTCCTGCGCCAGGACCTTGTTCACTTCGTCAGCCATGGCGGAATCCCGGGCCAGCCTGTCCTTTGCCATGCGCAGGCTGTGGTAGCAACATGCGCAAAGAGTCGCAATGTCCATTTGCTTTTTTTCAGCCAGGGCGAGATTTCGGGCCGCGGCAGTCAACCAAGCCCTGGTGTTGAGTTTTTTTACGGGATATCCGCAGCAGGTAAACTCCCTGAGGTCTGCAAGCTCAATGGAAAAGGCCCCCAGAAGGGCGTGGATTGCCGCGTTTGTTTCAGGCATCTGAAAGGGGATGTTGCATCCGCCGAAATAGGCGTATTTCATTGTTGATCCTCCCTTTTACCCGGCCTGAAAACAAGCTTGGCTGGACAAGAGTCAGCGGCTTCGCTTCGGGAGTCATATTCCGCCCCGGCCGTGTTGAGAGCGATGTTCCTGAGTTCGATCAGGGCGTCTGCTACCTGCACTCCCGCCGGACATACGTCCTGGCAGCGATAGCAACTGAGACAGGACCAAAGCATGCCCGCGCCTAAAGCCATATCCACCCGTCCCAGCCCTATGGCCCTGATGATCTGGGAAGGCATCAGGCCGAGCGTTTCAGCTGGATTGTCGCACAGGCCGGGAACCGGGCAGGCGTTGGTGCACATCTCGCACCCCATGCATCTGGCCGCCGTGGCGCCCGGGAGGGTTTTGTCCATAAGGCTTTTCAGAGAATTTTTGGGATTCTTTTTCCCCAGCTTAATCGGTCCGGGGTCGGAACCGGACCATCCGTAGGATGCAGCCTCCCTTGTCCTTTGGATAAGACCCGTTAAAGCTCCGTCAGAGTCAATGCCCGTAGACAAGGAAGGATGAAAGGAAAGCGGAGACAAAAGCGAAAAATCCACGTCTTTTTGCTGGAACAACAGCCCGCGCGTGGACTTCCATATCTGCTTGAGTTGAATGCCGGCCGGGCAGACGTTGGAGCATTTGTCGCAGCAAGTGCAAAGCGTAAGCCCTGTGCCAAACGTGCATTTCTCCTGCTCGGTCAATTTGTGCAGCCCGCCTTTGAGCATGCGGATTTTTTCCGAGGGCAAAATGCAGTCGTTCCCTGTCAGAGAATGAAGCACAGCCATGGATTCGTTAAGATTGCAGGCGGAACAGTGCACGCATGCGTCAAGCTCTATGGCCCGGATTGTGGCTGCGTTCGCGGGATGCACCCGCTCCCAGTCGGTCACTGAGTTGATCAGCAGAGAAAGAGGCGTGGAAAAAACATGAAACAACTTGGTAAAAGGCAGGGAGGCAAGCCCGGCAAGGCAAAGTCCCACATGCAGCCAGTAAAAAAAGCTGACGGCGCCCGGTCCGTTGGCCCTGGAAGCAGCCGGTCCAATGGCCTTTGCCAGAAGATAGCCTGCCGGAGCCCACTTATTGGAAACATGGCAGGACATGCAATAAGATTCATGCACGTAAAAACCGTCTTCCGCCAGTCCCGGATCATGGGTCCGCCCGGCGGAAGCAAGGGCGTTGTTTTTCTCCCAATAAACCCTCAGGGCCAGTATGTCTTCTGCGTCATCATCAGGGTCAAGGCCCGCCCAGTTTTCAACCATGTCCATAAAAACATAATGGGAGCTTATCTTCACGGATTCCAGCAGAAATCCGGAAAGCATGACTAAAATCAGCAAGGCCAGGAGCGCCAAGTCGTCTCTCCCGGTCTTCATGCGGGGCTGACGGGAGCAGATGCGGCGGCAAAAGGCCATGCTCAGTCCGGCAAGAACCATCAGCCCGGTTAGCTCGCGAAGAAAAAACAAGGGATTAAGACAAATGTAGTCCGGGCCGAACAAAGGCTCTGCGAATATGCTTCCCAATGCGTGAAACGCCAAAAGCCAGATAAATCCCCAAAAAATCATCATATGGGAAACCCACCTATACAGGCTTTGACGCAAAATTTTTCTCTGGAAAAGGACGTCCAGGAAAAAGACTTTGACCAGAACAAGCAGCTTAAGGCTGAAGAATGCGCTCCCCAGGCCCACGACGGATGCTGCAAGCCGCTTGAGAAAGGATGACTTGTCTTCCTCCCACGCGTCCTTGCCGAACCAGGAGCCGACTTTATAGGCCCCTCCCGCGACAAACACGGCCAGGCTGATCAACGTTAATGTGTTCAACACTGTTTGAGCATACCTCCTACGGATTATTGTAAATTACCGCCGGGACTCTCTTTTTCCCATTTTTCTCCACGGAGGTCCAGAATGTTATAGTGCAATAAGCCGGCCGAATGGGCGTGCGACCGCACAAAATTATATAAAACAAGATAATACGAACGTTTCAATTTTAGGAGCCGCCCGTCAAAAAGTCAATAACTCGTAAAGATAAAGACAATGATGTTTAGTATGAACAGTTTCAATGATTACTCAAAACACAGAGAGGGGCCTGAAAAGCAAAAGTTAGGTTTTCGCCCCCACGCGACAGCAGCATCGCAAAAAAACTACTGCGCGGCGCGGGCTGACAGCATGGGAACGAGTTCGAAAAAACATGAACCACGGAACACACGGAAGGCGCCGAAAGGTCGTTTTCTGTGTTTTCCGTGTCTTCCGTGGTTAATATGACAGTTTCTTGGGTTTCGGAAGTTAGTTTTTGACCAACAAAGTTAACAGCTTATTGGCTTCCCCAGGCGCACGGCCATGGCTGTTCCCAACCCCACGCACCAGGCGTTGATGAACATGTTGGGCAGGGATTCACCAAGCCCCATGGCGTACATGCCGTTTTGGATGTTGAAGGAAAAGTCTATCAATCCCAAAAAAAGCAGCCCGCCCGCGCTTATCAGGCCTAATGTCCGGCCCTTTGGTGAGCCTTTCAGCAAAAGGATTCCCGAGGCGATCAGGCCCAGGCAAAGCACTCCGTCCGGCAAGGGAAAGGAATGCTCAAAGGCAAAGTAGCCGTCGGGCGGGTTTTCCGGCGCCAGTCCGACCGTGAAAAAAGCGATCCAAAAACAAATAATTCCCGCGCCGGTAATGATCTGCAGCACAGCCAAGGCCTTTGGTTTTTCCATTTCATCCCCCCGGATTATGTTGTTTTTAAGTCTGGCTCAACTTAAATCAAAGCCGCTTTCCCCATCATTTTTTGCTTGATTTTGGAAACGTTTCCCGCAATGCGGCCGGAAAAAATCAGGTCGTGCAGGGTCACGGCCAGTTCGCTTCCTTCCTCCGGATTCACGTCCTCCAAAATGCCGAGAGCCACTTTCAAAGCCTTTTTGGACATAAAGCGGAACGAAACCGGAATCATGGCCAGGTCCGGATCGGGCTCTCCTTTTTCCAGTTTTTCCGCGCCGTATAGGGCCAGGGCGAACAGGCCTTTGCACAGGGAAAGATAAAGCCCCAGGGCTTCCAGCTTATCGTCCGAAGGCGCTCCGGCCTTTTTTAACTGCTCGGCCAGCAATTCCCCAATGCGGTCCATGCCGCCGCACACAGGCCCCATCATCAAAATGTCTTCGGTATCCCGGAAGGCTTTGACGATGGTTTCGTAACCCTGGTTAAAAGGCCCAAGCACGGCGCTTTCAGGAACCTTGCACGCTTCCAGGACGATTCCTCCGTGGGGCGACGGCTTGAAAAAGTCCAGAGCCATATTTTCGCCCACGGTCAGGCCAGGAGTCTCGCGGGGAACCAAAAAGGCCGTAAACTGCTTTTTCCCCTCCTTTTCTTCCGTGACTGCAATCACCGCGTACATGCCCGCGATGGGGCCGTTGGTGAGATAGGCCTTTTCCCCCGAGATCACGTAGCTTCCGTCCTCGAAGAGCGCACGGGTTTTCATGTGTTTGGGATGGGCGCCGGTTTTGGGCTCGGAAATGGAAAGGGACATGGTCATTTCTCCCTTTGCCAGCTTAGGCAGCAAATCCTCTTTTTGCTCACGGGATCCCATGTTCATGATAAGAAATTTGGCCGCTGCAAGGTGGAGCATCCACGAAACCGTCAGGCCCAGGCTATGCCCCGCCGCGCCAAGAATACGGCCGCACCGGGCTATGTCGGTGTATCCGCCGCCCTGACCGCCGAATTCCTTGGGAACTCCAATCCCCAGAAGTCCCGCCTCGCCCATGGCCTTCCACAATTCCATAGGGAATTCTTCGGCCTTATACAGTTGGGCTGGGGCGATGCGGCCGGCGGCAAATTCCTTAACGGCTGCTTGCATTTTATTCACAGTTTCGTCGGTTTTCAAAACATAGGCTCCTTACTGCTTGTCAGGCATTTGTCGGGACAGCTTCCAGGCCATAACCGCCACAACGACCGCCCCAAGGCACAAAACAGCCCATAGAATAATGCGTTTCCAGGGCAAAGGGGGCTTGGGCGGCGTTAAAGCGGCTTGGCCCCCCAATTCAAACTGGAGGCTGGCATTGGCGGGCTTAATCAGGTTCGGCATGTTATCGGGGGAAAGGCCCGACAGCAAAGGATCCACCAGGGCGTCCCCCCTTTTGTATTTAAAACTGCCGAAGGCCAAGGTAAAGGGCGGTTCCCCCTGGGCCACAAAGCATATGGTATGGGGCTGGTATCCGATCTTAAAGCGCGGCAGGCCGGGCCCCATGCCGCCTTCCCCCTGGTTGACCGCCAGCTTCCAATACAGGGCGCCCCGGGGCTCGAACGTAATGGTTTCGCTGGCGATCCGGGTTCCGTCCACGTTCAGGTCGTAAATCAGGCCGGAAAACGTTTTGGTCCACGGCATATCTTCCGCATCCCGGCAAAACAGGCTGGCCTTGACCAGGGTGTTTTTCTGGGGCAAATCCACTTGCACGCTTTGGACCGGAAAACGTCCGGGGCATTGAAACAGATACTCCTGGGGCTCCTCCCCGCGCACCGCCTGCAAATCCATGGTTCGCGCCTTGGGTTCCGTTTTGGTCACCTTTTTACGGTCCTTGCGAAAACGCGCCGTGACTTTATCCAGGACAGCCCCATCCTTGCCCTTGGGCCAGGTCAGTTTGAGATACTTGTCCATGGGTTCCGGGAGCGGGATTTCGTTGCGAATCAGTTTGTGCTCGCCGAAAGTCATGTCTGCCAGGGCCGCGTCATGGGCGATCCTGCGCCAATTGGACAGGTCCGAACTGGCGTAAACGTCCACCTTGGATACAAACCCGTTTTCGGTGTGGGACCATTCCAGGGTCAGTCTATCCAGGCGTTTTTGCCGGTCGGCGCTGTTATCCATAAAAGCCGAGACGTCCAGGATATAATAGGAGACGTAGGAATCCTCGCCCGCCTGGGCGCCGCCGTTAATATTCACCAGGGCGCCTTTGCCGTCGGTTTCAATATGGATGTTTACGGACGACTCCCTGCCGTCTGCCGTCGCCAACACGGGAAAAAGAGGCAGAGCGTTTTCCGTGTACACGGGCTTGAGGCTTTTCACCTCGGACGGGCTTTTCAGCAGCGTGTGGGGAACCACCTGCTCGCCGCCGTTGAAAATGCGGAGATCTCCCAAAGCCGGGTCCACGATCCAGTGGTACACCTCGTCCGGGGTTTCAAACCGGTAAATCGCCGATTCCCCCGGAGTCTCCAGGGCGATTCCATAGGCGAAATCATTGGGTGCAGGCTGGCAAAAGCCGGTTGCAGCCAGGGCCAGGAAAAATATCAATGCGGTTTTTACAAGCGTCTTCATAAATTGTCATCCTTGATTTGCTGGGGAGGCAACGGCGCCGTGTATCCGATGACCACCATGAGAATTCCCGACCCGATAAAGGACGCCACCCTCCACAACGCGCCTGAATGGGAGAGGTCCACAGTGATGAGTTTGAGCGTTACCACGCCAATCAGGCCCGCACCGGCGAACCATACGATTCGCCAGCCCTTTTTGCTGGCTGCGCCGGTCAGGGCCACGGCCCATAGTGTCCAGAACAGGGAAAGGGCCATCTGGAACAGCATGGAGTCCCACAGCCTGTTAAAACGGATGTCCGCGAAATTCACCACGGACCTGCAGAGAACCGCGTTGCTCACAATAAAAATCAACAGCCCTAAAAACCCAAAGCAAAGAATTTTAAACCCATGGTCGTCCACCGTTTTCCAGGGGCTTTGCTTGAAGCCCGCGGCCGCAACGCATAAAATAGTCAGCACAAAGGCCTGGGTAAGCTCCAGGGGGTTGACCACCGGGATATAAGGCAGGGGAGTGGGATCACCCGGATGCACAATGGCGGCGATGCACCATAGGAGGCAAAAGGCCAGGATCGGCCAAAGTACGCCTCCCCGATAAAAGGATCTGTTCCAGGAAACCGGCCAGCCGAGGCTGTTTCCTTGAAAGAGCAGCAATCCGGCGAATAGGCCGGGAATCAAGCCCCAGGCAACCATGGGCCAGACCTTGGCCCCATTGACCAATTCATCCAGGCCCCAAGAGGCCTGGGACGCCAAAAGGAGGATGACCAGCCAGCAGCCCAAAGCGTGCCATATTTTGGAGGCTTTTTCCGGAGCTTCGCCCTCGTGCTGCTTTAAAATAAAATACAAGACCGCCAGGGCGCAGGGCCACGCCGCCCAGCCCAGCTTGGCTAATGGGTTGTCATGGTAGAAGCCCTTGTCCAGTCCAAGCCAGTAGAACAAGGTCAGGGCGGGTGCGAATCCAACGAGCGCATAGCCCATGGCTTTCCAATCCAGTTTTTTGATGAGTGCATGCATGGCCAGAGCCGTGGCTGTTATAAACAACAGGGCCATGTTGGCCGTGTAGGAGGCGGCCTCCCAATAGTCCATGGTGTGAGGAATATGCAGTTCCACCTCCCGCAGGCCTCCGGCCAGCCACCATAAAACGCCCCAGGCCAATAAGACGAGGTGCAGGGGCTTTTCCATCTCCCCTGCTGCGTCTTTATGTTTGTAATAAAAATAGGATGAAAACAACCCGCCCAGAGCCACAAAGGCGAAGCCCAGGCAGTCGCTGTTCACCACCGGCGTCAAATGGCGGGAATGCCCCAGGTTTTCCACCAGGAAAATGGCTCCGGCCAATTGCAGCAAGAAACCAAAGAAACGGGCGAACACCCGGTTCTGGCGAATGCCTATCCAGATCAATCCGGCCCCTTCAAAGGCGTAAATGGCGGAGGTCCACTTGCCGCTAAGCCCCAAAGGAATCGCCAGACTCACAAAGACCACGCATAAGGCCAGGAACGATTCCGTAAGCACCTGGAGCCCCGGAATTTGCCTTTTCCACAGGGCCTTGGTCAAAATCAGGTAAAAAATGCTGGCGCCCAGAGCCGTATAGGCCAGGCCGTAGGGGATGTGCTTGACAAGAACGGATTGAAAGGCGAAGGCAACGATGGGCGTGCCGAAAACCAGGGTCCCGTCCACAAAGCCCCGCAAATGGACCGGCTGGCGGAGGGCGAACAACACCGCGATGCTCTCGTAAAACACAAAGAATATAATCAGGAAAGGTTCGGTGGAGGCGAAAAGCTCCGGCTTATAGTGATTGGCCCCCCACAATCCGGCCACGCCGAAAGTGAACATAAATCCCAGCAGGTTCAACTCACGCCAGGATTTATACCAGGCCACGCCGAGAATGCCCAAACCCAGGACCGCATAATAGGAAAACAATATGACGTGCTGCCCGGCGCCCGAAGAAGTCAGCACCGGCGCCAGAAAGCCGCCCACCATGCCGATAAAGGCCGTGGCCCGGGCGTCCTGAAAAACCGCCACGGCGCCCATCAATCCCACCAAAACGACCATCAACCCGAAAGCCATGCCCAAAGGCATCAGGTGGTACAGCTTGGCTGCAAAAAACACGGTCATATACAAAATGCCGATGCCGCCGCCCTGAAGCAAAAGCGCAAATCCTCTTCGCCTCTCCCGCAGGCGAAATCCCAGGATGGTCATGGCCATGGCGAGGACGGCCACGGTCATAAACCGGTATTCTATGGCCACGTGATACCGGGTGGTGGCGTACTTGAGCAAAAAGGCCACGCCGAAAAACAGGACGATGATTCCTATCCGGGCCACCACATTACCCGTGGTGAAGAAGTTCCTGATGAATTCGGCCGCCTTGTTCACACCCTGCTCGATGGGGTTGATCGGGCGTCCAGCAGGCGGCTCCTGGGTTGCAACCGCCCTTGCCTGAGGCCTGGGCGGGACGGGAGGCGGCGCCGGCCTGGGAGTCTCTTTGGCATGCTGCTTTTCCATGGTCGCCTGTTTGGCGGCGGCAGGCTTGTCAGCCGGTTTGACAATGGCTTTGGGGGCTTCAAATTGCGGCGTAGGCCGCTGTGCTTCAAGGCCAGGGGAGGGTTCCGGCCGAACGTCTTCCTGCGGTTCGGGCTGGGCCGCCCGGGCCGAAGCCTTCTCCTTTTGCTTGGCTTGCTCCGAACGCATGGCCCTGATGTCTGCCTGCATCTGGGCCAGCCGGGCTTCCAGGGCGCTAATTTTATCAAGCAGCCTCGGGACTCGTCCCAAGATCGCCCCCATGTAGGCGCCTAGTGCAAAGCCGCCCAACCCAAAGACAAAGGCCAGGCTAAAGCCGATATGGAGGACTTCATAACCGATGGCGGCGCCTAACAGGCCGCAAATCAGCATGAATAGCACTCCGAATGATAAGCCGAAGATAATCGCCACGCGCCCTCCTTATTTTTGCCGGGTGAATTGAAAATGAGGAAAATCTCACCCAAGCATATAAAAAACCGCCGTTTTTTGAAAGCCGATTTTTTTCTTTACTGCCACCGAACAAGGCAAACCCCGCCCACCAGTATCGAAATTAGCCTAAAGCGTATTTAACCGGCCAGCCGCGGCATGCAATGCCGGGGGCCGCATGGTCCGGGCGGTCAATTTTTCTGCGCTGAGTTTTTTTGAAGATTCGTTCGTTTTCTTCACTTGACAGGAAGTCGGGTTTTCTTTAGTCTTTCGACCGAGGGTCGAAAATCAACCATGGGTAGGAAAAAACCGTCTATGCCGGAAATGTCTTTCAGACAGCAGAGATATAACGAGAAGCAGCAGCAAATTCTTGAAAACGCCGCGCAGCTTTTTGCGCAGAAAGGCTTTGGAGAGGTTTCCCTGGAGGAAATCGCCGCCAAGCTCCAATTGTCCAAAGCCAGCCTGTATCATTATATAAAAAGCAAGGACGACATTCTGTTTCAACTCCATATGCAGGCCATGACCGAAAGCGCGGACGCGCTGCAGAAAGTCGTGGATTCGGAAGCGCCTTTAGTGGAGAAGCTGCGCAAAGCCATCAGGACGCTGGTGCTTATAGCAACGCGCAACGAGGTGTTGGCCTCCTATAGGATGGAATCCCGGTTTTTGCCGAAAAAGATGCGTCCCCAGGTTGTGGAAAAAAGGGACCAGATTCTGGAATGCATTCAGCAGCTTATTCGGGAAGGGCAGGAAGCGGGCCTGGTCCATTGCAAGGACTGGCGGATATCCGCGTTTGCAGCCATGGGGGCCATGAACTGGGTTCCCATGTGGTACACGCCTTCCGGGCGTCTTTCGCCGGAGGAAATCGCGGATGTCATGGAAGAATTTATTTTCAGGGGGTTTGGGTTCAATGCGGATTCCGCTCCCGAGTAAAAAAGCGCTTAAAAACAGCGGACCGGCAATTTAAGGTTCACGCTTTCCAACCACCAAACAGAGGGGTGATTCATCATGGAACACGTCAAATTATTTGAACCATTCACCATCAAAGGCCTCCAAATCAGCAACCGTACAATGATGCCGGCCATGGGGCTTTTGTACACCACCGACTATAATATGAACAGCCGGCTTAAGGAGTTTTACCTTGAAAGGGCCAGGGGAGGCATCGGCCTTATGACCATCGGCCCCCTGGGGTTTGAGAAGGCGGGCGCGGCGCCTTTTATTGTCGGCCTGTTTGACGATACGAATGTTCCCGCGTTAAGGGAATTAAACGACCAGATTCACGCGGAAACGGAAACCAAAACCGTGGGCCAGCTTTTGCATCAGGGCCGCTACGCTCATTCCATGCTGACCGGTTTGCCGCCTCTTGCACCTTCCGCGCTGGCCAGCGCCATCACCCGGGAAGTTCCCAAGGAAATGACCATCGACGACATCAAGAACACGATTCAGTTGTACGCCGACGCCGCAAAGAGGGTTCAGGACGCCCATTATGACGTGGTGGAAATCCTGGCCTGCACCGGATACCTGATCAACCAGTTCCTGTCTCCCGTGACCAACCACAGGAAAGACGAATACGGCGGTTCCTTTGAAAATCGCACCCGCTTCGGGCGGGAAGTCATCGAAGCGGTCCGCAAGGCGGTTGGCGACGATTATATTGTGGGCTTGCGCATCTCCGGCAACGACTTCATGCCCGGCGGGCACACCAACGAAGAATCCTCCGACTTTGCGGTCATCGCCGAAAAAGCCGGGGTGGATTACGTGAACGTCACCGGCGGCTGGCACGAGACCAACATTCCCCAACTGACCTCCAACGTGCCTTCGGGCGCGTATGTGTACCTGGCCCGGGGCGTCAAGGAAAAGGTCAATGTCCCGGTCATCGCATCCAACCGCATGGGCGATCCCGACGTGGCGGAAAAGGCGCTTCGCTCCGGCGCCTGCGATATGATCTGCTGGGGCCGCCCCATGCTGGCCGACCCCGAACTTCCCAACAAGGTCAAGGAAGGCCGCGAGTGGGAAATCATCCCCTGCATCGCCTGCAACCAGGGCTGCTTCGACATCCTGTTCGGCGGCCAGCCAGTCCGCTGCATCATGAATCCCCGGTGCGGTTTGGAAGAGACGCTGGTGGAGAAGGCCACGGACAGCCCGAAAAAGATTCTGGTGGCCGGCGGCGGCGTGGCCGGCATGCAGTTCGCCCTGACCGCAGCCAGACGCGGCCATGACGTGACCTTGTTCGAGAAACAGGATCATTTGGGCGGTCAGTTGATTTTGGCCATGGCGCCCACGGGCAAGGAGGAATTCGGAAGGATTCTCACAAGCCTTATCGAGCGCATGGACCATTACGGCGTCAAGGTTGTGCTGAACACCGAGCTTACGCCCGATAAGGTCAAAAAGGAAAAGCCCGACGTTCTGGCCGTGGCTTCCGGCGCGCTGCCCATCAACATTCCCGTGCCCGGCGCTGACAAGCCCCACGTGATTCAGGCCTGGGACTACCTTTTGGGCAAGACCCCGCACATCGGCAAAAACGTGGTGGTGGTCGGCGGCAGCGCCACCGGCTGCGAAACCGCCCACACCATCGCCTGCATGGACGTTCCGGACGAAGCCACCCTGGCCTTTTTGACCTATCATCAGGCGGAAACGCCGGAGTACCTCACCGGCTTGTCCCGCAAATCCTTGCGTAACATCACCATCATCGACGTGCTGGACAGAATGGCCACCAACGTGGGCCGCACCAGCAAATGGTCCCTCATGAAGAGCCTCAAGCTCTCGGACGTGACCTTGAAGCCCCAGACCAAGCTGGTGGAAATCAGGGACGACTGCGTGGTGGTGGAAACCCCGGACGGGACGGAAACCATCCCGGCCGACACCGTGGTCATGGCCGTGGGCGCCGCCCCGGTCCGGACCTTGTTTGATGAGTTCAAGAGCGACGGCATGGAAGTCCTGCTTCTGGGCGACGCCAAAGCCACCAGGAACCTGGGCGACGCCGTGCGCGAAGGATACGAAGCCGCCCTGGAGGTGTAATCTATTGACGGATTTAGCCGTCTTGGATGTAAATAAGGGAATCAACTATCGGGAATGAAATTTTTCTTGGCGCCTCCGTCTGTTATGGCTGACAATAAGAAAAATTCCGATGGTGAAGAGGCAGTAAAAACTCCCTCCCCCTTGACGGGGGAGGGTTGGGGTGGGGGTGAGCTTTTTTGAATGCAAGCGTCCCCCCCATCCTGTCCTTCCCCGCCAGGGGGGAAGGGACGAAGCATCCAGGGCGTTGATTTCGATTAGCGCCAAGCCTCTTACTCGGCCTTTGTTCTCGATATTTGGTACACACGGAAAAACTGGAAAGAATGAAAAGCCGCTTTGGCGGCGTAACGATATTGGCGGCGTTTTGTCGTTAATAGGCCTTAATTAAAAACAATAAGAGGAGGATATAGGCATGGCGCAGTATATTGCAGACCGTAGGGATATCGACTTTGTGCTTTTCGAGCAACTGGAAGCGGACAAGCTCTGCGAGCACGAAAAATACGCGGAATTCAACAAAAAAACCTTTGACCTGCTCATCAACGAGGCCAGGAATTATGCGGTCAAGGAAGTCCTGCCCACCCTGACTGAGGGCGATCGGGCCGGCGGAGCCATTTTCGATAACGGCAAGGTTACCGTTCCCGAATGCTACCAAAAGCCTTACAAACTGCTGGTGGAAGGCGAATGGGTCGGCATGACCGAAGATCCGGAAGTGGGCGGTCAGGGATTTCCCCTGACCATTGGCCAGGCTGTGATCGAATACATCATCGGCGCCAACTTCGCTTTTGCAGCCTACGGCTATGCAGGCCACGGCACCGGCAAGATGATCGAAATCTTCGGCACGGACAAGCAAAAGGAATTGTACCTGAAAAAACTCTACTCCGCCGAATGGGGCGGCACCATGGTCTTGACCGAGCCCGAAGCCGGGTCTGACGTGGGCAACCTGTCCACCACGGCCACGCCCAATGACGACGGCACCTACAACATTTCCGGCAACAAGATTTTCATCACAGGCGCCGAGCAGGACCTGACCCCCAACGTCATCCATCCTGTACTGGCCCGCATCGAAGGCGCCCCCAAGGGCACCAAGGGCATCTCCCTGTTCATCGTTCCCAAAATCTGGGTGAACGACGACGGCTCCCTGGGCGAACCCAACGACGTGGTCTGCACGGGCATCGAGCACAAGATGGGCCTCAAGGGCTCCTCCACATGCAGCCTGACCTTCGGCGGCCAGGGCAAATGCAAGGGCGTGCTCTTGGGCGAAGTCAACAAGGGCATGCAGGTCATGTTCCACATGATGAACGAAGCCCGCCTGCTGGTGGGCACCATCGGCGCCTGCAACGCCAGCGCAGCCTACCTGTACGCCGTCAACTACGCCAAGGAACGCGTCCAGGGACGCGACCTGGACGACATGTTCAACCACGACGCAGCTCCCGTAACCATCATCAAGCACCCGGACGTCAGGCGCATGCTCTTGTGGATGAAGGCCCACGTGGACGGCATGCGCAGCCTTTGCTACTACGGCGCCAACCTTTTCGATAAGATCGAACTGGAAACCGACGAAGCCAAAAAGGATTATATGCAGGGCGTCATTGAAATTCTCACGCCCATCATCAAGTCCTACTGCACGGATCGCGGCTTCCAGGTTTGCGGCGAGGCCATCCAGTGCTACGGCGGCTACGGCTACACCCAGGAGTTCCCGGTGGAGCAGATCATGCGCGACTCCAAGATCAACTCCATCTACGAAGGCACCAACGGCATCCAGGCCATGGACCTTTTGGGACGCAAAATGGGCATGAAAAAAGGCGCCTACTTCATCAACCTGCTGTCCGAAATCGGCAAGATCGTGGCCCAGGCCAAGCAGAATCCCGTCCTGGATCAGGACGCCTCCAAGCTGGAAGAGGCCGTCACACGCCTGAGCGAAATCGCCATGCACCTGGGCTCCACCGCCGCTTCCGGCAAGATCAAGGAAGCCTTCTCCTTCGCCACTCCGTTCCAGGAAGTCATGGGCGACGTGGTCATGGGCTGGATGCTCCTGTGGCGGGCCGTCATCGCCGCTCCCAAACTGGACAAGATCGTGGGCGACAAGGACGCCGCCGAAGTGGCCGCCAAGAACAAGGAAGCCGCTTTCTACCTGAGCCAGTTGAAGACGGCCGAATACTTCATCAACTCCATCCTGCCCGGAACCATCGGCAAGATGAACGCCATTGCGAACACCAACGACGCGGTGGTCAGCACCCCCGAAGCCTGCTTTATGGGGTAATATGATGTCGGATGAACCTGCGTACGGAAGTTTTTTCCATTACTCCGGCGCAGGTTCATCCGGATTTGCGATTTTTATCGATCTTTAAACAACGCAGAACCATTCGACCTACGATCTTTCTTTGCAGAGATAACGTTCATGTCCCCCGAAATCCTTCCCTATTGAACCGTGCAGGGCAATGCCGCCTTTGCTTGGGTGGCCCAGGCAGAGCGCGGTATCCTGCCTGGGCGCGGAGCGCAAAAGGGGCGGCCCTAAATGATTTTAGAAATCATGCAAGGCCGCCAAGCGAAAGGCCTTGCCAAAAATCTCGTTCCCATGCTTCGCGTGGGAATGAATATGGAACTCATTGAAATCTATGTGTATTCAGCAGCAGGATTGTTGTCGGGATTCCCCGGGTTTTCATTGCCTCACAGTTTGAAAAAATGTGCTTGCGCCCCCCGGCAGGATACTGCTCTGCCGCGGCCACCCGCTATCAGTTGCGGCTAAACGCCGTCCATGGAGACAAATCCATCCCGGCCAGCCTTACATAAATGTCATTCCTTCATTATTCCACACACGGTAAATATCCGATAAAATTATACTTTAACTTGCAGGGCGGCGGAAAACCCTTTAAGATTACTCCCAACGGATCAAGAACAACTCACGCGGGAGTTATGATAAATGGACACGTGTTTCCTGGGAATAGACGTTGGCTCGGTATCGGTTTCCCTGGCTTTGATTACGAGCGGCAAGGATGTGGTGCAAACCGCCTACGGCTTTCATCACGGCGACGCCGCCGGCTGCCTGAACAAGATCCTGAACGACAATTTCGACCTTTCCGTCGTGGAAGCCATTGCGGCCACCACCTCCACGCCAGGGTTCATCAATGCGGACGCGCGTATCGACAACCGGGTGGCGACCATCGCCGGAACCAGGCTGTTTCACCCGGACGTGCGCTCCATCCTGATTGTGGGCGCGGAGAAATTCGGGCTCATCCATTTTGACGACCAGGGCGACTATTCGGGCTACAAATCCAACACCTCTTGCGCGGCCGGCACGGGCAGCTTTTTGGATCAGCAGGCCAACCGTTTGAACCTGGACGGCATCGAGGACCTGTGCCGGGTGGCCTTGTCCAACCAGGGCGCCATTCCCAAGATCGCCTCCCGGTGCGCGGTCTTCGCCAAGACGGATTTGGTGCACGCCCAGCAGGAGGGGTATTCGTTGCCTGAGATCTGCGATGGCCTGTGCATGGGGCTGGCCAAGAACATCGCCGACACACTGGTTTCAGGAGCGGATCAATTGTGCGAGCCCTTGGTTTTTACGGGCGGCGTGTCCCGGAACAAGGCGGTGCTCGGGCATTTGGAAAGCCTCATGGGCTTGCAGATCACCCCGGACGCCACGGGCGCGTATCCGGCAATCGGCGCCGCCTGCATTCTGGCGGACGAGTATACCGGGTCGGGCCGGTCCCGGCCTCTGGGCGCTTTGTTCAGGGAAAAGGACGAGCTGAAAACATCCTACTTCCCGCCTTTGGAATTGAATTTGTCCACCCATCCCGATTTTTCCGCCCAGGCTTATCTGTATCCCCGGGAAAAGGCAAAAACCCCGGAATCCGTGGAAGTGGACGCTTACACCACGGACCTGCCGGAAAAGCCTTCCCTGACCATCGGCCTGGACATCGGCTCCACCAGCACCAAGGCTGCGTTGATTCTGCCGGACGGGCGGGTTGTTGGAGGGTTTTACACCCGCACTTCGGGCCGGCCTTTGAACGCCGCGCAAAAAGTCTTTCAGGCCGTGGACGATTTTTTGAACCAGTACGCTCCGGACGCAACCATCGCGGGCGCGGCTACCACCGGCTCGGGCCGCAAGTTTATCGGCCAGATTATCGGCGCCGACCTTGTGCTGGACGAGATCACGGCTCATGCCCGGGCTGCGGTTGAGCTTGAGCCGGCCGTGGACACCATCATCGAAATAGGCGGCCAGGATTCCAAGTTCACCTGCCTGAAAAACGGGTCCGTGGTTTTTTCCACCATGAACACCGTGTGCGCGGCCGGCACCGGCTCTTTTGTGGAGGAGCAGGCCCAGCGCCTGGGGTGTCCGCTGCCGGACTACCCGGCCAGGGCCATGGGCTCTCCCGCGCCTGTCACCAGCGACCGGTGCACCGTTTTCATGGAGCGGGACATCAATTACTTTTTGGCTTCGGGCTGCACGCAAAACGAAATGCTGGCTTCCACCCTCCATTCCATTTGCGAGAACTACCTGACCAAGGTAGCCACCGCCAGCAGGATAGGAAAGAAGATCATCTTCACCGGCGCCACGGCCAAGAACAAAGCCCTGGTGGCCGCGTTCGAACAGAAACTTGGCAAGCCCATCATGGTTTCCCGGTATTGCCATTTGACCGGCGCCTTGGGCTGCGCCCTGGCTTTGGCCGACGCACCCGCCCAGGAAACCCGGTTTGCGGGCTTGGATTTGTACAAAAAGGACATCCCCGTGGAGTCCGAGGTCTGCCAGTTGTGCGGCAATAACTGCAAGATCACCAAGGCTGTGGTTAACGGCCGCACAGCGGCTTTCGGATTTTTATGCGGCAGGGATTACGACACCCAAAAAAAGGTGGATTCCAACACCTCCGGCTTTGACTTGTTCAAGGAGCGGAAGCAGATCCACGCTTTTTCCCGGTCCGCCGTACAAGGCCCGGTGGTGGGGATTCCCTCGGCCCTGCATCTGTTCGACGACGTGACCCTGTGGCGCCGGTTTTTCGACCTTTTGGGAATTCGCACGATAACAAGCCAGAACTACAAGACCGCCATCAAGGACGGAAAAAGCCTGTGCCGGACCGACTTTTGCGCGCCCATAACCGCCCTCCACGGTCATGTAAAGCATTTGCTGGATAAGGCCGATTATGTGTTCCTGCCTTTTTATCTGGAGCAAAAGCAGAACACGCGTAAAACCCGGCGGCAGTATTGCTATTACACCCAATACGCTCCGGCCCTGGTCGAGTCCATGGGAAGCCCGGACCGCTTTCTGAGCCCCCTGGTGAATTACCTGTACAGCTCTTGGCACGTTAAAAAGGAGCTTTACGAGGCTGTCAAACGCATCCCTGGAGTGAACGCGGGCTTCATGAAGGTGTCCGAAGCCTATGACCTGGCCCGGGAGGAAAAAACCGCACGCCAAGAGGCCCTGGCCGGCGTATACGAAAAGCAAGCCTCTGCCGCCGACCTGAACGTGGTGCTGTTGGGCCGGCCCTACACCATCCTGAGCCCGGCCATGAACAAGAACATCCCGGACATATTTTCCTCCATGGGCATCAGGACTTTCTATTCGGACATGTTTCCCGCGGAAGGCAAGGACCTGTCCATGGTCAGGGATATCCTGGACAGCCTGCACTGGCATTACGCCTCCAAAATCCTGGAAGCCGCGGCAGCCGTGGCCAAGACCAAAGGGGCTTATCCGGTTTTCGTCACTTCGTTCCGGTGCTCGCCCGACGCCTTTGTGATTGACTATTTCAAGCGGGTTATGGAGGCTTTTGACAAGCCCTACCTGGTGCTGCAACTGGACGAGCACGATTCCGCCGTGGGCTACGAAACCCGCATCGAGGCTGCGGTGCGTTCCTTCCGGACCCATTATGAAGATTCCCGCGAGCAGATATCCGTGCTTCTGCCTCCTTTGTCCGCGCCCCGGGAGGACAAGGTCGGGGACAAGACCCTGGTCATCCCGAATTGGGACCCCATTGCCATGCCTTTGGTTGCGGCCGCGCTTCGGGGCCGGGGCGTTGACGCCCGGCTTTTGGAGGAAAGCGAACCCGTGATTATGAAAAGCATGCGCCACAACTCCGGCCAATGCGTGCCCATGAACGTGATCGCCGAGGAATTCAGGGAATACGTCATCCGCCACAACCTGGACCCTGCCCAGACCCTGCTTTGGGCGCCGGACGGCAAATGGGCCTGCAACCTGGGCGTGTTCCCCCTGTTCCTTAAAGACGCAATCAACAGCATGGGCGGAGGGCTGGAAAAGGCCGGAGTCTACGCCGGGAACGCCTCGTTCCTGGACATTTCGGTGAAAATGCCTCTATCCGTGTACTTGTGCTACATGCTGGGCGGGTTCATCAATCGGGCGGCGTGCTCCATTCGGCCCTATGAATTTGAAAAAGGCCGGACCGACGCCGTCATGGAAAAATCCCTCAGCCTTCTCGCCAAGGCCTTTTATGAAGGCGGCGGGGAATACGAGGCCGCCGCCGAAGTGGTTGAATGGTTCAAGAACATTCCCGTCGACCGCTCGGAAAGCCGCCCCAAAGCGGCTCTTATGGGCGACGTGTACGTGGTGGATAACCACGTCATGAACCAGAACCTGGTCCGCGTGATCGAGGCTGCCGGCGGCGAGGCGGTTACCACGCCCTACAGCTCGCACCTGAAAATGGTGGCCGGCGCCTATTTTCGCCGTTGGTTCAAGGAAGGCATGTATATGAGCGCCATATCCTCCAAGGCATTCCTCACGGCAGCCATGCAGATCGAAAAGAAATACCACCGCTTGTTCAGCCCCTTGCTGGGCGGCGTGAACGAAAATTTTGAGGATTCTTTCGAGGATATCCTGCCCAAATACGGCGCAATCAAGGAAAACACCGGCGAAACCATGGACAATATCGTTAAAGCCTGGTACCTGAAAAAACAGTACCCGGACCTGGCCTTGATCGTCCATACCTCGCCGGCCTTCTGCTGCCCTTCCATGGTGACGGAAGCCCTGGCGCACAGGATCGAAAAAATCACCGGTGTGCCTTTTGTTTCCGTTACGTACGACGGCACCGGCGGCAGCAAGAACGACGCGATTATTCCGTATTTGAAATACCCCAAAACGCAAAAGGCCGAATCCCTCCGGGAGACCAGGAGGAGTTTTTGAAAAGATGGGTTGAAGCGGCGGTCCTGATCCTATTGGCGCTGGTTTTTTACGGCTGCCTCTCCAGCCTTGTCTATCATCCTGACAAGGAAATTTCCTTCACGCCCCAGGAGCTCGGCCTGGAGCATGAGGACCTGTATATAGCGAGCGCTAACGGGAAAAAGATCAACGCCTGGTTTTTTCCTTGCGAAAACGCCCGGGCGGTGGTTCTTTTTTGCCACGGCAACGCAGGGAACATTTCCGAACGCGTTTCCCAGGCCTGGATGTTCCATAAATTGGAGCTGTCCGCCCTGCTTTTTGACTATCAGGGCTTTGGACAAAGCCAGGGCCGGCCTTCGGAACAGGGCACCTTTGACGACGCCCGGGCGGCATGGGATTATTTGGTTCAGGAAAAAGGCTTTCCGCCGGACAGGATAATCGTCTTCGGCAAGTCCCTGGGCGGCGCCGTGGCCATTGAGTTGGCGACCCAGGTAAAGCCCGGCCTTTTGTTTGTGGACTCCTCGTTCACCTCCACCAAGGACGTGGCCAAAGCCCATTATCCCTGGGCGCCCGGCTTTTTGCTCTATAGCTGGAAATACGACAGCCTGTCCCGCATTCCCAATGTGCAGGCGCCGGTCTGCTTTTTCCATAGCAAACAGGATGAGGTTATTCCGTTCAACCAGGGCGAAGCCCTTTTTGACGCCGCGCCTGAGCCCAAAGCCTTTGTAGAGATTTCCGGCTCCCACAACGACGGGTTTATGAAATCCGGCCGCTTGTACACCGACGCGGTGGACGCGTTCATCAAGATGCATATGGGAAAAAATGAGAGTTAGAGTTGTTACCTGTTGGGCGATGCTGTTTCTTTTTTTGGGGGGAGTTTTTCAGGTTTATGCCGAAGACCCCAAGCAGGAAGCCCTGGATCTGCTGGCCGAAGCCCATGGCGAGGAATGCCGGGTGTGCCGGGAGCGCCTTCAGGCCAAGGCCTTTGAAATTTTGGAGCACGTCTACTACCCGGACTTGGAGATTGCGGCTGACGGTGCATGCGTGTTTGTAAAATCGGAGTCGGAAAATCAGCTTGTTCTGACATGCCGGGGCGAGGAAAGAATAGACGATCCCAATTATCCTCTTGTGACGTTTTTGTTCCACACCCAGGACAAGCATTTGGTGGGGATCGATCCTAAAGACTACACCCCGGACGCGGCGGCCCAGACCGTGAACCAAGCCCCGGCCAACGCGCGTTTTCAAGGCAAAATTCAAATTTTAGCCTATCCCTACGGCGACGGGGACGCCTTTAATTTCTACCCTTCCGCCAACCACCTGCAGGTTCATTGCAAACTATTGGAAGTAAAGATTCCGGCTGATTAGAGGAGTTTTTTA
Organism: Desulfatibacillum aliphaticivorans DSM 15576; assembly: GCF_000429905.1. Taxonomy (NCBI): domain Bacteria; kingdom Pseudomonadati; phylum Thermodesulfobacteriota; class Desulfobacteria; order Desulfobacterales; family Desulfatibacillaceae; genus Desulfatibacillum; species Desulfatibacillum aliphaticivorans. Next base: position 79,678 of record NZ_AUCT01000027.1, read on the forward strand.
CTCCTGCCGCAATCATACCGCCGCACCCTTTCATGGGAATGACGGAAAGAGGGTAGCCCGGGCAGAGTAGTATCCTGCCCGGGTGCGTGAGCACATGTAGTTCAACCTTTAGGCATCAAAAGCCGTAAACATTAAATGATTCTAAACTGTTGCCGAAATCGAGTCCTCGGTTCCATTAAGGACCTATAGAACTTGAAGATCAAGGATTCAATCCAGTCCTTACGCCCGCCGACCTTCCCCAACTTCGACATTCTTTTACGGCCGCACCTTTTGTTGCTGAAGCAACCCAGGCAGCCAAACTACGCTGCCTGGGCCGCCCTGGATGTCCAGGCCATAAGCCGGTATCCAGCTTCTTTGGGGGAGTAAATCCAAGATCATCCACGACAACTATTAAACCGCTTCAAGCACCATAGCGCCGGATAGGGCGCCGCCGGCGCAAATGCCCAGCAGGGCCGATTGTTTGCCGGATTCGTGCAATTCGTTGGCCATGGTGGAAATCATCCGGGTTCCTGTGGCGGCGAAGGGATGCCCAAAGGCCAACGATCCGCCCAGGAGGTTGATGTCCTGGGGATCGAGCTTTTTGAAGGCCTTGTCCAGGCCAAGGCGCTGCTGGCAGAACTCGTCGTTTCCGAGCATTTTGATCACGCACAACACCTGGGCTGCGAAAGCCTCATGAATGTCGAAAATATCGATGTCGTCCGCGGTCATGCCCGCCTTGGCCGCTGCCTTGGGCATGGATAAGGCCGGGCCGATAAGCAACTGATCGTTGGGATCCACGGCGTCGTAGGACCAGCTTGTCACCGCCGCCAGTGGAGTGAAGCCCAGAGCCTTGGCTTTTTCCTCGCTCATCATGAGCACGGCGGAGGCGCCGTCGGTGAGCGCGCTGGAATTGCCGGCGGTCAACGTGCCGTCTTCCTTAAAAGCGGGCTTTAACCTGGCCATTTTATCCACCGAAGTATCGCCCCGGAGGATGTTGTCAGCATAGACGGTTTCTCCGTTGGGCGTCTCCACGGGGATGATTTCCTTGGCGAATCGGCCCGCAGCCAGGGCTTTGGCGGCCCGGGAGTGGGATTGCACGGCGAAGGCGTCCTGATCCTCGCGGCTTATCCCATGCATGCCCGCCATTTTTTCCGCGGACTCGCCCATGAGTTCGCCGGTAGTCCTCTCACGGATGCTGGGGCGGGAAGGTACAATATCATTTTTCGGATGAATTTTCGTGAGCAGCTTAAGATAATCCACAGGCGTGGACTTAGCGCTCATAACGACGGGCGCGGCCTTATGCACCAGGGTAGGGGGCATGCGAACCTCCACGTTGGAGGTGGAGTCGCTGCCGCCTGCAATGATCACTTCCGCGTCGCCCCGTTCAATGGACGCGGCGGCCAGGGTCGTGCTTAGCATGCTGGTGGTGCAGGCCCGGGTGACCGTGTAGGATTCCAACGTGTCGGGCAGGCCCACGTCGAAAATGATCTCCCTGCCGATATTCACGGCGATGCCGCCGGGCAGGATGGTGCCGCCCCAGACCAAGCTGTCCAGTTCCTTCCATTCCACGGGAAATTGATTGAGCAGCCCTTTGACGCAGGCGGTTCCCAGGGCGATGGTGTCCAGTTGGGTGAAAGGCCCGAAAGCCCGGATAAACGGGGTGCGCACGCCGCCCACGATGACTGCGCGGCGGGGCTTGGCGGTGTTCTTCTTTGCTGGCATCGGTTTTTGTCTCCCTTGTATTAAAACGTTGAAAATTCGATCAGGCTCCGATGAAATTTTGGCCGCAGATCCGCAGCACGCCGCCGGTGACTCCGCTGGCCTGGGGGCTTGCCAAAAAGGTCACGACCTGGGCCACGTCCTGAGGCAATCCTCCCTGAGAAAGGCTGGCGAGCCGGCGTCCGGCCTCGCGGGTTGCAAAGGGAATGGCTGCGGTCATCTGGGTTTCGATGAATCCGGGCGCCACGGCGTTCACGGTGATTCCCCGGTCCGCAACCGTGGGCGCCAGGGCTTCCACAAACCCGATCACCCCGGCTTTGGAGGCGGCGTAATTGGTCTGGCCCACGTTGCCGGCAATGCCTGCAATGGACGAAAGGCAAACGATGCGGCCGTTGTCCGGCATGATCTTCAAAAGCTCCTTGGTGCTCGCAATCAGCGCCAGGAGATTGATGTTCATGACCATGTTCCAGCGATCCGCATCCATGTTCGCCAGCATCTTGTCCCTGGTCACGCCGGCGTTATGGACGATCACGTCCAGGCCCTTTTTACCGTAATTCTCCGCAATGTGGTCCTTAATGGCCTTGGGCGCGTCCGAGGCCGTGATGTCGCAATTCAGAGCGGATCCATTGATTTTCCTGGCCAGTTTGGAGGTCAGGTCCTCCTCGCCGGGGCGATCCATGACAATCACCCTGGCGCCTTCTCCGGCCATGGTCCGGGCGATCTGCTCCCCAATGCCCCTTGCCGCGCCGGTCACCAGGGCGATTTTGACGTCCAGGGGCCGGATGTTGGTGAAAGACTCAGGCGCCTTGACCTTGGCGGAAACGCGCACCATTTGGCCGGAGACGTAAGCGGAGCGGTCGGACAGAAAGAAGCGCAGCACAGGCTCCAGCCTGTCCTCTGCTCCCTTTTCCACGTAAATGGCCTGGGATGTTGCGCCTTTCTTGCCGATTTCCTTGCCCGCGCTCTTTACAAAGCCCAGCAAGGCCCGGGACGCCGCAGCCTGGGATATGTCCTCCAACTCATCCGCGGGGCGGCCCAGAACGATGAGCCTGCCGCAAGGGCTTAGGGAGCGGATTTTCGTATTAAAGAACTCGTACATCATTTCCAGTTCAGCCGGATCGGAAACGCCGGTCGCATCAAAGATCAATACCCGAAAATTCAAGCCCTCGGGCTTGGCGTCCATGTCCAGGGCCTTGGCCAGTCTGCCCCGCGCGGTCCCTTGCTTTTGGTAATGACTGAATTTTTTGGAGTCAGCGGCCGCATGGACCATCGCGCCCATGCCGCCCAAAGCCTGGGCGATCTGAGGGGCAAGCTCCGAGCCCGGCAAATGCCCCACGGCCGCGTTGACGTCCAGCAGCGGCATTTCCTCCCACGGCCCCTTGGGGCGGCTAAGCTCCTGGGGCAGCGGTAGGGGAAGCCCCAGGTTTTTGACCACTTTTCTGGCCGCGTCTTTTTTTCCCAGTTCCAACAAAATGTCTCCCATTTTTCCTTCTCCTTTTGCAGCCGATGAATCCGGCGCATCTTCCGTGATTCAATAACATTTTAGACGGTGTATGCGCCTGAAAGGTAAGGCGCGCTCCCCGTTGCAGCGCCTAAAAACACGGCGCCCTTGTCCACGAAAACGCCCGGCGCCGCAGGTAAAACCAAAGGCCTGACGAACCGGCATTCAAAGCTCTTTAAGGCGTAAGGGTTTTGGGCCAGGACGTTGCGGTTTAAAGCCTCGATGGTGCGGGCCATGCTTGAAAATCCGTGGAGGATCGTGTTGGGAAATCCCGCCATTCGGGCGTAGGATGGAATCCAATGGATGGGGTTGAAGTCTCCGGTCAACAGGGCGAAATCAATGCCCGAATCCAAAGCCAGGTTAAGGGTTGCGATTTCCTGCGCTGATTGGGGAATCAGGGCCTTTTGCTTGCCGCCCTTTTTGTCCGACTTTTTGGGGATGATAGCGTTGACCCTGCATTCCAGGCACTCGGGATTATCCTCCACGCCCGTGACCATCTTTTGCAGCAGCACAACCCGCGATTCGGTTTCGTCCACCTGGGCCAGTTCCGCCCGAACCTTCAAAGGCCGGTCCCCTGGAATAGGCGCGTGCGCCACAAAGGAAGCCCCGCCGTTCAGCACCTTGGTCAGGTTGTAGGGCAGGCCGGTCAGGGTTTTAGCCATGAGGGGAAATCCCCATTGAGGAAACAGGCTGGGGGGCACCGTCCCCTTGTACCACGAAGGCTCGCCGCCAACGTGCCGGAGATAATCCTCTATCAGACCTTGGGGCCGCGGCGGCAGCACCGCCTCCACCACGGTTGTTTGTCCGCTGTTGTTCAGGCTGACCTTTTTCAAAACGGGTCCCGCCGCGGTTTTCAGCAGGGCCATGATCACCGGGAATTGGTGTCTTGCATACAGGGGGGATACTCGCATGGGGCGCGCGCTCCTTTTGGGGGTTATAAAAATCTACGGTTGCTTAAACTGACATGTCAGTCTAATTACTCAACTAGGCATTGTCAAGAGGGAAGTTTATGGGTAATTGCTGATTTTGGGAATTTTTAAGATAAGAATAGATATATTTTTATGATATAAATAAAGATACTTGCGCCTAAAATAAACGGATCGATCCTTTTGTTGAAGCAAAGTCAGCCTTTTTTTCTTGGGGGCAAGAAAGTAAAAAAGATGTTAGAGATCAGGGCGGCTGAAGCCTGCCTTTCTTGATTTTGCGATAAATAGTGGACGGGTTTATTTGGAGCAGTTCAGCAGCCTTTTCAATGCTTCCGCCCTCCTGGTAGGCCCGTTTAAAGAGTATTTGCTCCAATTTTTCCCTGGCCTCCTGCAAAGGCATCAGGCGATTGACGGAGACGTCTTCCTTTAGATCCGAAGGCTTGACGACGTCAAGCTGGTTCAGCAGTTCTAATTCTTCTTCTCCCACTTCGTCCGCACCGGCAACCACGATGAGTCTCTCTATGACGTTTTTCAATTCGCGAACGTTCCCCGGCCAAGCGTAATTGTACAATCGCGGGAGCAAGGAGTGGGCGAGCTTGATATTGGTTTTGTATTTTTGGTTCAGTGTTTTCAGAAAGAATCGAATCAATGGCAATATGTCGTCGCGCCTGTCCCGCAGGGGGGGGATTTGAATAGGGATCACGCTCAGCCGGTAAAACAGATCCCGGCGGAATCCCGACCCTTCCGTCAATTCCTCCCAGGAGAGGTTTGTGGAGGCGATGATCCGGGCGTCTGTTCGGATGCTTTTCCGGCCGCCCACGCGCATGAACTCATGCTCTTGAATCACCCTGAGGAGCTTGCTTTGCATGGTCAGAGAAAGCTCCGTAATTTCGTCAAGAAACAAGGTTCCTCCCTCGGCCTCGTCGAACAATCCCTTTTGGCCGCCCTTCCTGGCGCCGGTGAAAGCGCCGTCAGCATAGCCGAAAAACTCGGACTCAAGGAGTTCGGAGGGAACGGCCGAACAATTGACGCCCACAAAAGGCCCCGGGCTCCGGATTCCCGATTGGTGAATCAGCCTGGCCGCCATTTCCTTTCCCACGCCCGACTCCCCCCACAGAAAAACGGGGGTGTCGAATTTGCCGGCCTTGATGGCCACCTGGACCACTTTTCTCATGGGCTCGCTGGAGTAGACGATCCGTTCCCCTCCAAGCAGCACCTCCAGGGTGTTCAGTCGCTGGTAATACTGATCCTTCAGGGTTTCCGAACTGGACAGATCCTTTTCCAGGTTGATAAGACGCGTGACGTCCCGGCCCGTGCTGATGACTTTCCGAACTTCGCCATGGCCGTCCATGATCGGAACGCTTTTGTAGTGGATTGTCACCCCCGCGCCGTAACTTACGTTCATGCTTATGGGCTTTTTGGCCCGCAGGACTTTTAGCGACACGGAATCCGTCAGAACCTTCTGATCAATGCACTCCTGCACATTGCGGCCAACCCATTCCCGGACGCCCACGCCAAGGAGCCTGGATAACGAGTCATTTATATGCTCCAGCATCCCGTTTTGGTCAGTAATTACAATTGCCGCGTCGATACTGTTCAGAAATGTGTCGAAATCCACCAATTTCAGGATATCTTCCGCCTCAGGAAGGAATAGAAATCCCTCCTGGCCGTCATTCAGCAGAAAAGGAAAGACGCTGGCTCGCCAGCATTTTTCTCCCACCTGAATCTTTCCAGCCGCCCCGGCGGATTGGCCTAGAGAGCCTGGATCAAAAGAATAATCGATTTTGTCAATTTTATGGGCGAAGGCATGGCCTGCGGAAGCCAGCATGGACGCCGCGGAATCGTTCATAAAGTGAACATTTCCGCCATGATCCATAAGAATCAAAGGGTTCGCAACAAGTCTGAGGAAGGATTCCTGAGCATGGATCATGGAGGCAGCCTTTCTTTAAAGTAAAGGGAAGCGGGGGATTCTTGCATTATGCAAAAATATCTTGCGTCATGCAAGGATTCTTTTGCATCAAAACCTTAATCATATAGTAAAATTTATTAAAATCAGTTAGTTAAAATTTTGGTCCGATTGTTGCTCTATAATTTTAACGGAGGGGATGGGAGCTTTCCGGAAATCAGCTGGCGCCATGCCGCACCAGCAAGGAAAAAGGCCGCCGCATAAAGCAGCCTGCAAAAAGCCTTTCGTTCAACCGGGGACGCACTGTTTCTTCACAATCGAATTGATTCTGTTCAACAACTGACTTCTGAAAGGAGACGTCTCAATGTTAAGGACTCCCGGATTACACCTTGGCGCTTTCCCGTGGTTTCATAGCCAGGCCAGACCGAAAAAAACAGCGTTCATTTTTGGAGACGACAAAACGACCTGGGGGGAATTCGACGCCAGGGCGTCCAAAGTGCATGACTCCCTGGTTAAAGCCGGGCTGAAAAAAGGGGATAAGGTGGGTTTGCTGGCCCTTAACAGCATTTCCACCCTGGAAATCATGTACGGGGTTATTCGGGCGGGCGGGGTTATCGTTCCCTTGTCCGCGCTGCAAACCCCGAACCTGATCGCGGCCTTACTAAAAGACGCGGACGCCAGGTTCCTTTTTATCGTTTCTCCGCTAAACTCGCTCATTCCGGCTTTGGAAGGCCAATTGGAGGGCATTCCGGTTGAAAACCGCATCGGTGCGGGATTCGGGTCGGAGGGTTGGCTGGAGTATGAGGATTTTATTGCCAGCGGCTCGGAGGATCTCATTCCCGCGGATGTTTGCGACGAAGACGAGTGCGTCATTATTTACTCCTCGGGCACCACCGGAGTTCCCAAAGGCATTGTTCACACACATCAAGCCCGTAACCTGACCGGCTTCGCCGCCGCCATCGAGTTCCGGGTTACAGACGCATCCACCATGCTGATCGCCACGCCGCTTTTCACTAACGCCACCTGGTTAATGCTGTTGGGAGCCGTCTCCGCCGGGGCGGAAGTACTGCTGATGGATCTGTTTTCACCCCAGGGCTTTTTGAATCTGGTGCAAAAGCACAAAATCACCCATACGTTTTTAGTTCCCACCATGTTTCATGCGGTGCTCACCGCGCCTGAGTTCGCCGCTTATGATTTAAGCAGCCTGCAGGCCATGGTCTCCATGGGGTCCGTGCTGCCTCTGGCCTGGAAAAAGGATATTCTGGAAAAGATGGGGCCGGGCCTGTTTGAATTGTACGGTCTGACCGAAGGCATTGGGACGACCCTCAAACCCGAGCAGGTCATGGAAAAAACCGGCTCTGTAGGCAGCGCCATCAGCGGCAGCAACCTGAAAATAATTGATGATGACGGCAATGAATTGCCCTGGGGAGAGATCGGGGAGATCGTGGGGTGGGGCGGCGCACTGATGAAGCATTACCACAACCGGCCTGAGGCCACCGAGGAGGTCGTTTGGCGCGACAAAGCGGGCCGGACCTACATTCGCACCGGAGACGTGGGCCGGTTTGATGAAGACGGCTTTCTATACATCATGGACAGGAAAAAGGACATGATCGTAACCGGCGGCATCAATGTGTTCGCCAATGACATCGAAGAAGTGGCCCTGGCCCATCCGGACGTTGCTGAAGTCGCGGTGATTGCAGCGCCTCACGAAAAATGGATCGAGACGCCCGTGGCCATTGTGGTGCTGCGTGAGGGCTCCGATGCTGACGGGGAAGGCATCAAGGCCTGGATCAACGAGCGGGTTTCGGCTAAACATCAGCGTGTGAGCGCCGTGGAAATCCGGAGTCAGCCCTTACCGCGGAACGCCCTGGGTAAACTGCTCAAGAAAGTCCTTCGCGAGCCCCTTTGGCAGGGGGAGGGGAAGTAGCAGCGAGGTTTTTTGTTGGATTTGATGCGTTCCGGGACGATAGGCGTCCCGGAACGTCGACGGGGGGCGGCCGGTGCGACGGCCGTGCGGGGTGAATCAATACCTAAAAGTTTTCTATCGGGGAAAAATCACTCATACCGCAACGCCTCAATGGGGTGCAGCCCGGCGGCTTTGCGTGCGGGGTAGAAGCCGAAGAACACGCCCACGCCAGCGGTGAAGGCCACGGCCGTCAAGATCACTGCCAAATTGGTCACTACGGAGCATCCCAGGATTGCGCCCAGCCCAAAGGCCAGGCCCAGCCCCAGGACGATGCCGAACACCCCTCCGATCAGGCTCAGGATGATGGCTTCCACCAGAAACTGGGCCATGATGTCGCTGCCCCGGGCGCCCACGGCCATGCGAATGCCGATCTCCCGGGTGCGCTCCGTGACGGAAACCAGCATGATGTTCATGATGCCGATGCCGCCCACCAGCAGGGACACTCCGGCGATGGCGCTCAACAGCGCGGTCAAGGCGCCGGTCATCTGGGAGGCCATGTTGATGATCTCCGTCTGGCTGCGGATGTTAAAATCGTCCTCCTCGCTGGCGCTCAATTTATGCTGAGCCCGGAGAATTTGGGTGATTTCCTTTTCCGCAGCGTCCATTTTTTCTTCGGAAACGGCGCTGGCCATGATCACCCGAAGGGTCTTGCCGTCTGACAGCCGGTATAAAGCAGTTGTGGACGGCGTAAAAATGACGTCGTCCTGGTCGTTGCCCATGGAGCTTTGGCCTTTTTCCGCCAATACGCCGATCACTTTAAACGGCACGTTCCGCACCCGGATTCTCGCCCCCAGGGGATCCCTGTCCCCGAAAAGCTCCTGCGCCACGGTCTGGCCCAGGACCGCCGCCTTGGCGCGGGTTTTCACGTCCCGCTCCGTAAAGAACGTCCCGCTGGCGATTTCGTAATTCCGAATAGTAAGATAATCCGGCGACACCCCCTCCACGGAGGTGCTCCAGTTGGCGTTGCCCGCTATCACCTGCTCGGACACGCGGATATTGGGGGAAACCGCCATCAGGGTGGTGGATTTTTCCCGCAGGGCCTTGACGTCGTCCATGGTGATGGTGGCCAGAGACCCCGATCCCAAGCGCACGCCGCCGCTCCGGCCAGCGCCGGAGTGGATCATGAGCAGGTTGGTTCCCATGGAGGAAATTTGCGCCTTGATGTCCTTTTGGGAGCCTTCGCCCAATGCCATGAGAGTGATGACCGATCCGACGCCGATGATGACGCCCAGCATGGTCAACAGGCTGCGCATCCGGTTTTTTAGAATGCTTTGGAGCGCGACTTTGATGAACTTAAACCATTTCATGAAGCCGCCTCCCGGCTGTCCGGGGGCGCCGCAGCCTGGATTGGGGGCTTGCTCCCTACGTTCCAATCATCGCTGATAACCCGGCCGTCCCGCATAACGATCACCCTCCGGGCGTGCTCGCCCACGTCCGCTTCGTGGGTGACCAGCACAATGGTGATTCCCTGCTGGTTGAGGTCCTTGAACAAGGTCAGGACGTCCAGGGTGGTCTTGGAGTCCAGGTTGCCCGTGGGCTCGTCCGCCAGGATGATGGCCGGGTCGTTCACCAGGGCCCGGGCGATTGCCACGCGCTGCTGCTGGCCGCCGGAAAGCTGGCTGGGCTCGTGGCTCATGCGATTGGCCAGGCCCACCCTGTCCAGGGCTTCGGCCGCCAGTTTTTTGGGATTCAATCCTTTTTTATTGCGATTGTAAAACAGGGGTAGCTGCACGTTTTCCAAAGCGCTGGTCCGGGGTAGGAGGTTAAAGCCCTGGAAAACAAAACCGATGCGCTGATTGCGGATGTCCGCCAGATGTTTTTTGTCCATGCCGCTCACATTTCGGCCTTCCAGAAGATACTCCCCGGAAGTCAGGGTGTCCAGGCAGCCGAAAATGTTCATGAGCGTGGACTTGCCGGAGCCTGAAGCGCCCATGACCGCGACAAAGTCCCCGGGCATGATGGACAGGGAGACCCCGTCCAGGGCGTGCACCTTCTCCCCGCCCAGGGTGAATATCTTTTGGGCGTCTTTAAGCAATATGGTTTCCATTTTTAAATCCTTGCAATGGGTAATTCCAACATTTCCTTACCGGTTCGCGGCCCTTTAGGGGCCGGGAGGCGGTCCGCCGCCGCCCGAGCGGCGGGACGGCCTGGGCATGAGCCTGGACAAGATGCTTTGCTTGGAGGCGCTTTGCTCCTTTTTTATCCCGGTGACGACCCTGTCGCCTTCCTGAATGGCGCCGGCCAAGACAACGGTGTTGGCCCCGTCGGTGATTCCCGTTTCCAGCGAAACCCGCCTGGGCATACTCCCGTTATTGGAGATCATCACGGCCGGACCGTCGCTGGCGCCGGCATCCGGTCCCGCCATTTCCGATTTTGCAAAGGACAAGGCTGAGTTGGGAACCAAAAGCTGGTCTTTGATTTGCTGGACGATAAATTCGATGGTGGCCGTCATGCCGGGCAGCAGCGTGCCGGTTTCGTTGGGCGCCTCAATCACCACGGTATAGGTGACCACGTTGGAAACCACTTCCGGGTTCAGGCGGATTTGCAGGACCACGCCCGTGAATTCGTCGTCCGGATAGGCCTGGACCGTAAAGCGCACGGGCATGCCTTCGCGAATCTGGCCTATGTCGCTTTCATCCACGGCCGCTTCGATCTGCATGTCGGAAAGGTCCTCAGCAATCAAAAACAGGGTCGGCGTGCTGTAACTGGCCGCCACGGTCTGCCCTTCCTCGATGGCCCTCTCTATGACCGTGCCGTCAATGGGGGATTTGATGACCGCATTGCGTAGATTGGTTTTGGCGGTGTCCAGGGCGGCCTGGGAGGAGAGCACGGAGGCCGCAGCCGTTTCTTTTTCCGTCTCGTAAGTCAAGAACTCCTGGGCCGACAGATGGCCTTTCTCAAACAAGGGCTTGTTGCGGTCGTACTCCGCCTTGGCCTGCCTGAGCTTGGCCTTGGCCTGGGCCAGGGCCGCATCCGCCTGCTTGATGGACGCTTCAAACAGGGACGTGTCCATTTCGGCCAGGATTTGCCCCTTTGTCACTTTGTCGTTATAGTCCGCCAAAACCCGGTCTATGGTTCCTGAAACCTGGGTGCCCACTTCCACTGTGCCCACGGCCGCCAGGGTTCCTGTGCTGGAAACCAGGGTTTCCACGGCGCCTTTATTCACCATAGCGGTTTGGAAGGGAGACCTTTCCTGCGAAGGAGGTTTAGGCGCGCTCAGGAAATTGCGCGCTGCAAACACAATGAAAGCCGCTCCGCAAACCATCAGCAGAACCCTCAATATTTTCCATATCCATTTTAAAAACGTCATTACTAATCCTCCGCGGACATATCTTTGGCGTCCAGGGTCCCGGAGTAGAACGCCAGGGCCATGGCTTGAATCCGCAAGTTGACTTCCGCTTCAATCTGGTCGTATTGGGCCTCCACAAAGGTCGTGCGGGCCTGGGTGAGTTCCGTCAGGGTGGATGCGCCGACCGTATAGCGTTGTGAGCTGGAATCCAGGGCCTGGGTTGCGTATTCCAATTGATCGCGGGTGACCTGAACCTTTTTTTCGGCCGTCTGATAGTCGGCGACAGCTTGGCCGACTTCCACTTCCACCTGCCTTTTGATCTTTTCCAGCGCCAACTCCGCATTGTTCAGACTGATGCGGGCTTTGGCCACGTTGTTTCTGGTGATGTTTCGGTCAAAGATGGGAATGCTCAAGGACAAGCCCACGCGGGCGTCCATGCTTTGATCCCAGAACTGATCCTCAAAGCCTAAGTCGCTGCCGCTGGAATAATTCGTGCCCACTTCGCCGGTCAGATCCAGGCTGGGCAGAAATCCTGCCCTGTTTTCCCTGATCGAGGCCTGGGCCGCGGAAATGGTTTCGTTTTGGGTCTGGATGTCGGGCCGCTGGGCCAGAGCCTGGTTCAGGGCCTCCTCCGTAGTGACGCCGGTCGGCAGCAGATCCCGGCTCAGGCTGGGGGGGGCGATTTCAAAGTTCGCGCTTGCCGGCATGCCAATGGCCTCCATCAACTGGATTTTGTTGACCGAGTAATCCCTTTGGGCGGTGAGCAAGTCCAACTGGGCGGAGGAGGTTTGGGCCTTTTGCTGGTACAGGTCGGTCACGGGTTTGCTGCCGGCGTCGTAAAAGGCCTGGATTTCATCCAACTGCCGGGCGTTATCCTCCAGGTTGTTTTCCGCAACCTTGATTTTTTCCCGGGCCGTATACGCCTGGAAGAAGGCTTCCATGGTATTGTAAATCACGCTTTGCATGGTTCTGTTCCGGGTGTTTTCCTCGGCGGACAGGGAATACCTGGATTTCTCCAGGGACGCCTGATCCCCGTACCCGTTGAACAAATTCAGATTCGTGGATATGGCGGCGTTCAAGGATTGAAACGTGTCGTCCTCCGTGGAGTCCGTCCGGTCCGCACTGGCGGACCAGGAAGAACTGGCCGACAAGCTGGGCAGGAAGTCGTCCTTGTCCTGTTTGACCGTGATCTCCGCACTTTTTACGCTGTTTTGCGCCATGCGCAGATCCTGGTTATGCTCCAAGGCAAGAGCCACCGCTTTTTTCAGGGTCAAAGGCTCGGCATCCTGGGCGAAGGCCGGGGCCAGGCATAGAACCAGCGCCGCCGTCACAGCCAAAATGCGCCCAATTTTTCCGTTTAGATGTATCATTTAAAAACTCCTGAAACCAGGTTCGCTTCCGGGCGCCCATGTTTGGTCGGCTTTCCCGTTTTGGGGTTGATAACGCCTAACCATGGAAAATTTCACTTTCTCCATTAACCCGCGTCAATTTAGTAGACGATGAATCGGCCCGGAAAGTCGACAAAAATCCTATAGTACAGTCGCAGGTGCGGACAAAAAGGTCACATTTTGATGGGCGGGATTCTAAAAGGAAGATTGGCCCCAGTTTCGAGGAGTGCGTCATGATGATTGCATAAAAGCCGCAATCATCCCGCCGCACCCTCCACGGGGATGACGAAGAGAGGCGGCGTAAACAGGAAGTGGATTCTTGTGGATTTTTTGGTTTGCGGCATGCGTCGCCCAATGCCTATGAGCAACTGAATTTAAAAAAGATGCTCCCTATACCAATCCACCGATTCTTCAATGAAAATGCCCTGGTCGCGGGAGCTGGACATGCGGTGATCTCCGTTTTTGAACAGGCGCAGCTTCTTGGGCTCCTGGCACATGGCGTGCAAGGCAAGGGCGTGGGCCACGGGCACGGTTTCGTCCTGATTGCCGTGAAAAATCAAAATCTTGGATATGGGAAGCTCTTCGTCCTTCGCCAGCACGGGGTTTTCCTCGTAAAAGGCCTTGCTCAACAATTGGTCCTGGTTGGCCTTCTTTAACACATCGATGACTGACGAAAAATCCATGGGCGCGGCATTGACCACCATGCAGTCCACGGAATTTTGCAAGGCCGTCTTTAAGCAGACCGCGCCGCCCATGCTGGATCCGAACAGGCCCATTCTTTTTTTCAGGCCGATTTTGTTTTTGACGAAATCCATGGCCGCCATGAGGTCCCGGCATCGATTGGCCAGGGTGGTTTCCTGTTTGAAGTTTCCCTGGCTGCCTCCGCATCCCCGGTGGTCTATCCTAAGAAAGGCTGCGCCGTTCTTGCATAAAGCCCGCGCCAGAGCCGTCTGCTTGGGCGACTGGCGATCAGCGAAAAGACCGTGACAACCTATGATGACAGGCGGATTGGCGGCGCCGGGATCGTGAAAAGTTCCCTGGAGCAAAAGTCCGTCCACGTGAAAGTGAACAATTTTCTCGTTTTCTCGCAAGTCTTCTTGTGCCATAATACTCCTTTTGTCCGGGGAGGCCGTTTATCCGGGCGGCTTACGCCCATCCTCCCCTAAGTTTTCAATAAATCAGGAAATATGCCACATGCCGCGGAGGCGAATATGTCAGTTAAAAAGGGTCAGATACTGGACCTTAGCATAGAAAAGACAATTTTTGGAGGCCAAGGATTATGCCGCGTGGACGGCTTGGCCGTCTTTGTGGAGAAAACGGCCCCCGGCGATAAGGTAAAAGCCCGGATTATCCGCAAGAAAAAGAGCTTCGCCCTGGCCCGGGTGGAGGAAATCCTGGAGCCCTCGCCCGTCCGCGTTCAGGCCCCTTGCCCGTACAGCGGCATGTGCGGCGGCTGCAAGTGGCAGTTCATCGACTACAAAAAGCAGCTTGAATATAAGGGCGAGCAGGTTGCCGAATCCCTGCATCATATCGGCGGGCTGGAAAACGTCCCCGTACATCCGACCATGGGGTCGGAGTTGATATACGGATACCGAAATAAGATGGAATTCTCCTGCTCCGACCACCGGTGGCTGCTTCCTGATGAAATCGCTTTGGAAGAGGAAGTGGACCGCAGCTTCGCCTTGGGGCTGCACGTTCCCGGAACCTTTCACAAGGTCATGGACATTGAAAAATGCCTGCTGCAGACCGATGACGCCAATGACATCCTGCAGGCGGTTCACGCCTATATGAAAGATTCGCCCTTGCCGGCTTACGGCTTGAAAAGCCACGAAGGATTCTGGCGCTTTGCGGTCATCCGCCATTCCGTGGCCCGGGACGAGTACCTGATTAATATCGTCACTTCCTGGGAGGAACTCCCGGCGGTCCAGCCCTTGGCCGATGCGTTGGCCGAAAAATTTCCCAAGATAACGGCAATCGTCAACAACATCACGGATCGCAAGTCCGGCGTGGCCGTGGGCGACAAGGAAATTTGCCTGAAGGGTCTGGATTACGTTATGGACAGCATCGGCCCCTGGGAATACAAGGTTTCGGCCAATTCATTCTTCCAGACAAACACCCGCCAGGCCAAAAATTTGTATCAGACCATGGAGGATTACGCAGACCTGAAAGGCGGCGAAAGAGTCCTGGACCTGTACAGCGGCGCCGGCGCCATCCCCATTTGGCTGTCCCCCAAGGCGGGCGAAGTGCTTGGCATTGAAATCGTGGAAGTGGCCGTCGCCGACGCCAGGGACAATTGCGAACGCAACAAGGTGAACAACTGCACGTTTTTGGTAGGCGACATCCTGGAGACTTTGGACGAAGTGGCGCACAAGCCCGACGTGCTGGTGATCGATCCGCCCAGGTCGGGCATGCACGGAAAGGTGGTCAAAAAGGTGTTGGCCATGGCCCCGCCCAAGATGGTTTACATCTCATGCAACCCCACCACCCTGGCCCGGGACCTGGAATTGCTGTCCGAGACCTATTCCGTGGAGGAAGTCCAGCCTATCGATATGTTCCCCCACACCCACCATATCGAGGCCGTGGCGAGGCTGGTGAAAAAATAAAAAGCCGGACGCCTTTTTCCGGGGCGTCCGGCTTTACATTCATAACATGGAATTCGAAGCTATCCTGGAACCGAAACGGGAGCTGCCTTGCCTATGTACTCCATGGTTTCTTCGTACTTTGAACGAACGTCCGTGGCGCCCTTTTCGATATCCTGCTTCAACCCGGACCAGTCGGAAGGGCATTCATGGTTCAGTGAATTCACCTTGTCTTCCAGTTCCGTCATAATGATGCGAATGTCCTCAATATTGGGCAGCACTTTTTCTCTTTCGGGCGTGCCCAGTTTATCTACCTTGGACATAGCGTCCCACATTTTGGCCTTCCATGCCGTCAGTTCCGCACTCATTCCATTGCAAAAGTCTTTTACGTCCATTTCTACCTCCTTTGGGGGGAAGGTTGAATGCCTTCGGCTGAAAATGGCGAAGCCTCAATGCAAGCGCCCATTTTAGCCGTCATCAACCTGATTCATGGGTAAAACCTGACGTCAACAGACTAAAAAAAATAAGTATTACGATTCCAAAATAATGCGGCCGTCCATCCCTGTCAATTTTTTTGCTCTACATTATCAAAACAAACATTTAGTGAATAATATGGGTGGTGCGGCTGATAACTTCGTCCTGGACTATGGGTTGGAGATCGTTGAAATACGCGCAATAGCCCGCCACTCGCACCACGATTCCCGGATGGGCGCCGGGATCTTCCTTGGCCTCTCGCAATGTTTCGGCGTCCAGGATGTTGGGCTGAATCTGCATGCCACCCATGTTCATGTACGCGGTTATCAGGCCGGATAGAATCTTGGCGCCCTTGGTCCCCTTAAACTGGTTTCCGTCAAATTTTATGTTGAGGGCGCAGCAATTGCCCCATTGGGAGCTGTCCAAAGAGGCTGCGGATTGCAGCACGGCCGTGGGGCCTTTTTTGTCCACGCCGTCCACCGGAGACAACCCGTTGGACAGGCGATAACCCGCCGGCCTGCCGTTGGGCAGAGCGCCCGTGGCCTTGCCGAATCCGTGGTGGCAGGTCATGGAGTAGATTCCGGCAATGTATTGACCGCCCCGGGAATTTTTATGGGCCGTGACCGCTTCCGTGTAGACGTCCGCCGCAATCTGGGTCATGCGGTCGGCGTCCTGATCCCCGTTTCCGTATCGGGGGAATTTTTGCGAAACCTCCTGCCTTAGCTTCTCCTGATCTTTCCAGTTGCTTTTCAGGATATCAACAAAAGCCTTCAGGCTCATGCGTTTTTCGTCAAACACCACCCGTTTCAAGGCGTACAAGGAATCCCCGGCGTCGGCCAGCCCGGCGACCTGCACGGAAGTCAGGTCGTACATGGCGCCGCCCCAGGTCACGTCCTTGCCGCATTCCAGGCATCCTTGGGTTATGACGGAATTGACCGGCGTGGTGCGATGCACGCGATAGGCCTGCTCCATCATGGTGATGACCTTGGCCATTTCATTGACCGAATCCCGCACCTGGGTTTTAAAGGCTTTTAAGACGTGGTCGAAAGTGCGCAGCTCTTCCGCGGGCGGGGTGGGCGCTCCGAACCGAAGCGCGGGAATGCGCCGGGACCCAAACCGGTATCCCTGGTTCAAGGCCAGTTCCAGGCACAAGGGCAGATTGAACAAAGCCGCATCGGACGAGTTGTAGGTGCGGCCCTGGCTGGCCATTTCCACGCAGCCGATCACCGCGTAATCCCGGGCGTGAGGTTTGCTCATGCCTGTGTTTTCCAATGCCTTGATGACCGCCTTATCCCCGAAAAAGGACGGCTTGCCGCATCCCAGGGCGGCCACTGCCGCAGCTTTTTCCAGAAACCATGGCGGCGTTTTTTTATGCACCCGAACGTGCAGGGCCGGCTCCCGGGTTTTTATTTGGGAGAAGGCGTCCAGCACCAGCCCCGAGAGCTCGTTGGTGCAATCGCGGCCTCCGCCGTTGACGCCGCCCACGGTAATGCCCTGGGCCACGCCGTTTCCCGAGAAATACTGGTCAATCCTTTCGGAATAAATGGGGATGGTCTCGCAGGTTTTCAACTGAAAGCTGGCCATGATTTCCACGGCCTTTTCGTAGGTCAATAGGCCTTTTTTCAGGTCTGCTTTATAGAGGGGAAGTAAAATCCGGTCCAGCCGGCCGAAAGACAAGCCTTGTTCGAAATCCTCCAGGTTCATGGCCATATGAACCAGCCAGCAGGCCTGGAGGCCTTCCTTAAAGGTCCGCGCCGGATAATAAGGCGCGTGCAAACAGGCTTCGGCGGCCTCCAGAAGCTCCTTGCGGCGTTCCAGGGCCACGCCTTGCGCTGCAGCCTTTTTTTCCGCCTCCGCCGCCAGGTTGGACGCCATGTTGCGAATGCCCAGGATGATCGTGCGTACGCTTTTGTAAAAAGCCCGCTGGTCGGCGTTCAGCCGGGTTCCGTCCTCAAGGGCGTCGGCTTCCAGCCGGTCCCGTGCGTACAAATCCGCCTTGACCAGACCATGGCTGACAACTTCACTGTAATTGCCCGCCTGATGGCTGATGCCGGCTTCTTCGGTGACAAAATAGCGTTTGGCGCGAAAGAAATCCAAAAAATGGGAAAACCTGCCCGGCTTTAAAAGGGCTTTGCCCCCAATGCTGACCGGAATGCTTTTTAGGCCCAGCCGCAAAAGCTCTGCTTTTTCCATGGGCGCCAGTTTAAAGGGGATTTGCCGGTTTTCCAGGTGGAGCAAATCCTCCAAAATATTGAGGGAGCCGCCTTCCGGATAAAAATTCGCCCCAATGCGCTTGGAGCTCATGTTGCCAATAATCAGCTCGTGATTGTATATGCGGGGCCTGCGGCGGCGCATGATATGGGCCAGCATCAAGGCCCGGGCCTCGGCCGGATGCAGGTTTTTGGCGGCCTTGCCGTTTTTGGACTCCCGGAATTCAAACAACAGGCTGGGCCGCTCCAGGCAGATGGAGTACGGCTCGGCCATTAATTCCGCCTTGATGGCCAAAATACGGTCGCTGGCCTGGGGAAACAGGCATGGATTTTCCAAATAAGGATTGGCTTCCTGAATGGCTGAATTGGGAGACGCGGTTTTTCCCATGATTCCTCCCTCATTTCCCGGCGCGCCGCTCTTCCGACGCGGGTTTGCATTGGCTGTTCTTTGTCTTTTAATGTAGCAAAACCGCTGGAACCTCACAACATTCTTTTTTAAAACCGGGTTTTATGCCGTGCGGTATGGAGAGGGTTGGATATTGTTCATGCCTGCTGCGGTGAAAGTTTTGCATCCGCCAGGGCGCCTAAGGAGAGGCCAGCCGCGGCAGGGCTTTTTCCTGCCGGGGCGCGTGAGCGCAATAAGGGCGTCCTTGGAACTGATTGGAACCCAATATGTCCATGCGTCCCAGAGACGCCTTTGGAATTCGGGCATAAGGAATGGCGTTGGTTCGCCATAGTGCAATGGAATTATGAGGCGCCGGGGTCGCCTTATTGGCCCTACGGCCCCCGGCATTGCATGCCGCGGCTGGCCCGGGAGATTTAGGACCTAAAGTTTCGCAGATGCTATAGACATCTGGTCAATTATTGTTTTTTCAATAATGTCAAGGATGTAATTCATGACTTCAGGCTCAATTCCGTAACAAAGAACCTGCCTTGATCCCAAAAGCAATTCCTTGACCTTTTCCCATAAAGACTGGGCGACAACCAATACATTCTGATCATCGGACAATTCCCTGAAAAGCGGCCCCACTGGGCCGCTCATTTGTCGTTTGCCCAAAATGTACACGAGCAGAAGATAACGGATCATGACCAGAGAATGACAAGCGATCAATGCATCAAAATTATTGCTCTGCTCCTTCGCCATG